>NZ_JADYXE010000088.1:0-6596 GCF_015864465.1 Pseudoalteromonas sp. SWN29 | reverse complement strand
GACGTTGCAATTGATTTAATTTTGCTTTTGATTGCTTTAAAAATTTTGGATTGTCGGCCACGTAGCCGTTCGAGCCAACTACCGTTTGCTTTGAGTTAGTGTCAAAACCTGTGATAGTTTTTAAAACGCGAAGCGCTGTTTTGCACTCCACTTCTTGAGTAATACTGCATTCCCATTTACCGTGGCGATACTGAATAGTGACCGTTTTGATTTTGCTAGCCAGTTCGCGATGTAAAATGATAGGCACTTTACCAACTTTTGGAATACTGATAGTGCCATCTTCAATACGGATGCAATTAGAATTGTTTACCGCTCGAAATGAATCGTTGTGAAGTTTTTTCTGTTTGTATGAGATTTTATGCTTTGGAAAGCGCTGCAAACGGCCTTTCGAGATTGCGTTCTTTAACGCTGTTTCTAAGTCGCGAGCAACTTGCTGAGCTGCTGCCGAGTCAAAAGATTTAATCCACGTAAACTCTTCAAAAGGCTTTATTTCCTTAAGAAGCGAGGCCATATCTTTGTAGAACAAGAATGTTTTATCGAACTCATATCGACGCCTATTTTCAGATAGCAATAAGTTCCAAATACCACGCGCTGTCGCGCCAAACTCGATGAGTTTAGCTTCTTGCTCTGGCGTAGGATTCAGTCTGTAATTGTATCTAAGCGTCTTTTTCATGTACTGTATAGACCACTGTATGTGAAAGGGTTGTCAAGATGGAATATGAAACTAAATCACACTGCAACTATCTAATAGCGTTACATTTAATCTTAGTTGTGAAATATAGAAGGCAATTGCTACAAGGTAACTTAGGTGAATGTGTAAAACAAAAAATCTCTGAAATTGCAGAGCGCTCAGAATTTAATATTGAAGAGATCGAGGTAGACAAAGATCATATACATATATTGCTTTCGATTTCCCCGACCATTTGTGTTGCGAGTTATGTCCGTAGAATTAAACAATCAACGACACAAAGCCTATGGTCGAGATTTAAGTGGTTGAAAAAGCAATTCTGGATTGAGAAAACCTTTTGGTCTGACGGGTATTTTGTTTGCTCAGTTGGAAATGCTTCTGCTGATACAATTCGAAAATACATTCAAGATCAGGGCTAGTTATTCCGATTCATCCCATCGACGCCGCTTCGCGTCGATCAATGGGTTTTCTCGGAAAGATTCGATAAATGTTCAAGAGGCAAGTTAGTAAAAAATTGAGGGCTGAGTGATAAAGGTCGATTGGCAAAACCGAGTCCATTCATGATCATGCCTTTTACGGCTTCACCAGGGGTGATTTCTTGTTTATCGTCTTGAGGTAAGTAGCGATCTAAAAGGCTGACAATTTTTAAGTCTTCTATAACAGCAGAAACAATACCGTGATGGTCTAACCGTTTGATTTTTAGATTCATATACACCTCAAAGTTGAGGTGTTATTTTATCAAATTAAGGAGGTCTAAGCGCTTAAATTAAATCGAAATTTTTGATATTGGTCTGATCAATGTCTGATATAGAGTACTTAATTGCTTTTTAGGTAGAGCAGCATAATGTAGCTTGCCTTATGACCGTTAACTTAAATCCTAAAGCATGACCTCGCAGCGTGTACTAAATACGCAAATCATTGAATTTATTAACCTTATACCAATTCGCTTAATTAAGTGAGCTATTTTGAGGCTGGAAAAACGTGTTGATAGCCAGGTAAAAAATTCGCTATTTAGTTGTTCTAAATGAGAACTTTTTAACGCAGGTAGCGACACGTTTAGTCCCGCAAAATGATTAAGTATTATTATCAAGACGAAGCATCAATTATTTAAAAAACAGACATAAAAAAGCCGCATTTCTGCGGCTTTAAATTTACACTAGGACATCAGTCCATATGTATTACTAATAAATTAGTTACCGCCAGTTGAACCAGTAGTAGTTGAACACTCAAACGAAACAGATGCTGATTCGTCAGTGTCATCAGCAGTTACTGAAGCAGTAAGTTTTTCAATTGAAGCTAACTCACCAGAAAAAGTAGCTGTTAGTGAATAAGTTTCACCACTAACTAAATCGTTTAATGCGTAGTTACCAGCGCCATCGCCCATTGCACGTTTTGGAGCTTTACCGTCACGGTTGTAGAATACAGCAGCGCCTGAAGCAACAAATGATTCTGCACCATTGCTACAAGTACCGTTAATTGCAAATGACTCTGATACGTAAGTTACAGGGTTTGCAAGTGCAACATTAATGTCACCACATACAGCAACTTCTGAAGCTGATTCAAACCAAACGTTACCATCAGCATCTTTTACTGTAACTATTGCAGTATCATCAGTAGATACGTTATCAGCGATAACTGCAAGATCATCGGCTGTAATTCTGTCACTGCCGTTAAGGTCATCTGAACTGTATGAAACAATTAAGCCTGACGCAGGGATAGCATCACCAGTAGCTAAAATTCGTATAGGTGCAGTACATGCTTCTTTAACTTCAGTCGCAGCATAAAATGTTAAGTGATTAGTTTCAAAACTTGCGTTGTAGTAGTTGCCAGAAGCAACTAAGCTCCCTACAGTTACCTTTTGTGTTTCTGCAGACCAAACACCCGTATCTTCATTTTGTGAAGAAAGGCTTAGCTCGTCGCCAGGCTGAACACCTTTGCTCGCAGGAATAGCCATTGAAACAGTGATAGGTTGTGAGAATTTTTTAACTTTCACGCCAGCGTCGTTTGTCATTTCAACACTTGCAACGCCAACAGGTTTAAGTACAGAAGTAGAACCTGCAGCATTTAAGCCTTGTGGAGTGATTGAAGAACCAGCAGAAGTGCTTGTATCAGCAGCCGTCACTTTTAATTTTAAAGTGCTACCAGTAATCAGGTTATCTTCAGCATCTTTTAAAGTAGTGCCAGCAGGAATTTTTACACTTGCTGTCGCTTTCCCTTTATTTTCACCAGAAGATGCTTCGATATCGTCTGCTGAACTACCACCAGAAACTGCAGCATCAGTGCTAAGACTAGCCACACCGTCAGTATCTTGAGAAACAACTGGTAATTGAACGTCAACATCACCTTCGCTTAATTTAGCTAGGTTAATAACGTAACTTTTAGTTACATAGCCATCAGCGCTTACGATTGCTGTAACTTGAGAAACGCTAGCGCCGTCTTTTACTACAAACGAAAAACTACCATCTTCCAAATCCATTGAAGTAACAGCGTTACCATCTAAATCAACTAAGTTTGTAGCAGCTACACCAGCTTCTAAAAATGATACTTTAGCAGCAACAACATTAGACGTAGCGCTATCTACAACGCTACCTACAACAACAGATGTAATTTCAGCGGCTGCTTGAGGAGGTACCACAACAACAACTGGTGGTACAACTGGAGCTACTGGTTCGTTATTATCTTTGTCGCTACCACAACCACTTAAGGCAACAGCTGAAGCAACAGATAAAGCCAATAGTGATTTTTTATTAGTAAACATAGGGAGTCCTTTTATTTCCATTTCAATTAATATTTTAAGTTTATAGTGGATTAAAAAAAACCACTAATGTAATACTTAGTAACATCGTAATTATTACGAACTATATTTTAGTCCAAATTATATCCAATTCTAGTACATTTTAACAATATATTCTTAATAAATTAGTGAACTAATTATGCAATTAGATACAAAAAAGCGCCACTGTGTACCCAGATATCATATCAAAAATAAAATATAGATCGATAAAAGCACAACAAATGTGAACTATTAATTAATAAAGTTACTATCGTTCTATGTTTTCTAGAATAAAATCAAGTCTCAATTAACTCAAATATAACACTTATTAACTAACTTAGTTAGTGTTGAATACACTTATATAGGCACTAAAAGTAGCTTTAAGTGACTTATCTGTAAAAATAGTCACTCATCTAAAGTATCGACTATTTAACTATATATGAAGAAAACAAGTCATATATTTATGTATGAACTCAAAACTAAAATTATATCGATACTTCATCACAGAGCCGCTAATGGTGTTACAGGCTCATGTTACTAGTTGTAATTAATAATAAACTACCCAGCGACATCGCTTCGCTCTTATCACTGGGTTTTTCCACAATTTACTGAAAAAGCACACTACAAAAGTAATGCACTTTTAAACTTTAAAATAACCCAAACTATTTATATTTTATATAAACATCTTTTAGCCTAGATAAATTGCCGTAGATGTAATCGCTAGACATACGTCCCTGGTTTAAAAAAGTTTTGTCTAAACTAATTGCTGTACTAGGCGTATAGCCTTGGTTAAATACCAATTGGTTATGTGACTCACCTATTTGAGTGCTCGCAGTATGTCGCCAAGCCTCTGCGCCTTTAACTTGACCAAAACGGGTTACGTTCATATCTTTTCGTGGTGTTAACGGAATACTAAAAGCAATACCCACTTTTCTTACTGCAGTATCTTCTAAAAATAATGACAAGTAACTATCGCCAAACCAGAAACGACTTTCTACTTTAGCGCCCGTATCTTCACTCCAGAACTCGCCGGCTGTTGCATGTAATGTTATGTTTTTCTCAACCCAATTGTACTGATACGACAGTGTTTTATAATCACGATTACCTTGGTAATCTTCATATTCAAAGTAGCCGACGTTAGCTGTTACTTTGTGACGACCGGCATCGCTTAACCACGTTGTTTCATTGGTTATACCTGTATAGTCGTAAGTTTCTTTAAAGAAACCCACTTGTGTTTGGTTATACAACCCAAACGGTAGCTCTAAAGTTTGATAAAAAACTGCACGGTCAATTCCTGTTTTTTCACGTAAACGCCTAAAAGGCGCATCTTTATCAAAGTCGTCGCTATTAGCGACATGTACTTGGCCACCCGCCGTTACACCTGCGCCATACCATAGAGGGATGTCTATATCTGCACGCAACGCAAGTGAAAAGTCGTATACACCCAGCTCAGTCGCATAACTATTTGTTAAAGCAGGGCCAAAAGTAACACGAGGCTTAAAGTAAGGGCTATTAGTACGAGTTAAACCGACCCACGTAACACCTTTTGGCATTACTAAAGCACCCTTTGTAACATTGAGATCGGGAGTTAAGTTGCCTTCAATAAACTCACGGTAGTTATCAACTTGCCCGGTAATACTCATTAATGGTATGTCGTACTTAGCAAGCACAACATTAAATTGAGCATTAGCAGGTGTAATATATTCAGCTATACGCCCTAGCACCAAACCAAATGCATCAATATCATTACGGTTAAATATTGAGTTTTCAAACTGAACTATTATTTGATTTTGCGAGTTAAAGCCGACAAGTAGATTTTCAAACCCATCTTGCGCTAACTTAGCTTTAAGGGATGAAACTTGCCTATTAACATTTTTTGACGCACTATTTTTTTCAGTATGGTGCTGTGCAACATGACGTGGAATATCGTGAGTAGACTGAACTTCTAACGCGTTATTTTTAACTGCTGATTTTTTTGCTATTAAATACTGTGGATCAGGGCTATTGCCCCCAATACTTTGTTTCTTTACAGGCTGAGGTGCAGGCTCGGCAGATGCGTGTTTAACACTGCTGGTTAGTGGCGTACTAAAGTTAACACCCCAATAGGTACTTTCCTCATCAAAATCACTACTACTATAAAATCGGCTCGTTAACGTCAATGTACCGACATCATAAAGCCACTTTTTAGGGATTGTGATACGCGCAGCTGCATTTTCAGCCTCACCATCGTGCTCAGCTTGCAAAGTAAACCAATCAAAAGGTTGCCATTCAATGCCTGCAAAAGCACCATCCATTTGCCCTGTTAAGCGCTCACTTTTAGATATACCTGCACTGAATCTAAAATCACCGAGTTCTTTAGAGGCTACCGCATAATACGTTTCATAATTATTAGCAGCGCCACCAACATCTTTAGCGCCAAACGCTAAGCTAAACCAATTTTTAGGAATGTACGGTATTTGATATTTAGCATTAAATGAAAGATCACGTGTTTGTCCGCGCCCTTCAGTATAAAACAAATTATCGTTCATGGAGTTTGCAGCTATTTGGCCACTCACTTCAAGGCCGTCAAATAAACCCGCTGAAAATATATAGTTGTGCCCGTCTTCGTACTTACTGCCACGAAGATCCAGTTGATTATTGTAACCGATATCAATTATGCCAGTGTCTAACACCTCTGCTGTAGGGGTATTAATTAACCCTGTGTAGCCATTGAATGACTGAAAACTAGCTAACTCGTCGGCTGCAAAGGCCGGTAAACACAAGGTTGCTAAACCACCCACAAATAAAGGCCTAACTCTGTACATAATATAAGTCCGTGTCATTAATATATAATTTTTTACATTAACGTCAATATAACATACCCACCACTTAAAGCCTTAGATTTACTTTATAAAATTATGAACTTTTTAAGTTTCTTTGACGTTGGCGTTCCTCAAATGCCTTACTTCAACTTATCTTTTTTTCTCTTTTAACTATTCAATAATCAGATGTCCACCAAACGTATGGTATTCATTAAAGAGGTGATCACTTTTGTGAACTACCCATCGACGCCACTACGTGTCGATCAATGGGCTTCTACAGTCTAGCTTTTGAATGCTAGGCTGCTTCTTTTTTCTCAGATCCAACAGCAAACTT
>NZ_JADYXE010000087.1:0-7085 GCF_015864465.1 Pseudoalteromonas sp. SWN29 | reverse complement strand
ATAAAAAACCAAGAAGCGTTTAAGCTCCAAGAAAGTTAAATACGACCTTGAAGCTTAAAATGAGAGATGGTATCTACCAGCTAAATTTTCACACTTCCACGCAATGCTTTGTTTTGGCCATGTTTGGTTTTTTTATCCATACGTTTGCGCTGTGAATTACGGCTAGGCTTAGTAGCTCGGCGCGCTTTATTGACAACCGTGGCACTAAGAATTAAATCTTTTAAACGTTTAAGCGCATCTTCGCGGTTTAGCTCTTGCGTGCGATGGCTTTGGGCTTTTATTATTAAAACGCCTTCTTTGGTGATTCTTGAATCGTTTAAGGCTAGCAAACGCTCTTTGTAAAAATCAGGTAGTTTAGAGCGGTTAATATCAAAGCGTAAATGAATAGCACTGGCTACTTTGTTAACATTTTGACCACCGGCACCTTGCGAACGAATAGCCGTAAGCTCTAGTTCCCATTCATCGATAGTGACAGTATTTGAAATTGTTAACATTGTGTTCAGCTCTATTTGTCAAAAATGTATTATATCATCTGTACATTGACTTGTGGTGAATCAACTAAAATCTTAGAACTTAAGTAAATTCTCATAACTTGTACTATAAAATCCGCTAATACACTGTTTTGTGTTGGCAAGCGCCGTTAATTAGTTTTTAATTGGCGCAACTTTAATACTAGGAAATGCCCAATGAAAAAAATACTTGTATCACTTAGCTTATTAGCAATGAGTTTCTCAAGCCTTGCAGAAGATATTAACGAAGGTCAACTTCAAAGCTACATGAAAGCACTGCCTGCTGTTTCTAGCTGGGCAAGCAGCCAAGAGTCATTAAAAGACTTAGACTTAGCAAGTATGCTAGGCGGCTCTGCTGATCAAAGTGTTGGTGAGCAAAGCTCGCTAGCTAATAGCGCATTAAGCATGATTAAAGAGCAAGACCTGTACAAAAGCTTCGCGGATATTACAAACAGTTATGGTTTTACACCAGAGCAACTAGTAACTGTGGGTTCTGAAGTATCAATGGCTTATATCGAAAATCTTAAATCGGGCCTTTCTGCTGATAACCAAGAAACTGCAACTAAAGTAATGGGCGGCCTGCAAAGCCTTAAAAGTGCTAAAGATAGTGGCGCTAGCTCGTTAATGGGTTCGTTTGGTAAATCATCAAGCGCAGCTGCGGAGTCTACGGATTCTTTAGTAAGCGAAAGCAACCTTGAACTTGTGAGCGAATACATGCCACAACTACAAAAGCTTTTTGCACTTCTATAAGTTTTATTGTTTTACAAAAAAGGTGGCTGTTGCCACCTTTTTTAATGCCTAAAATTTAAAAATCACGACATTTTACGAATTGTACTTAGCGGTGCTATACGTAAAATCCAATGTAAAAAAGACCACGGCCAGGTTGGTACAAAGCTGTTGGCTTTTTCTTTATTGATGGCTTTTACCAGTGCTTTACAGCCTGTTTCAGTATCGACAATAAAAGGCACTGTTTTTACTTTTTCGTTTATTTCACTTCTAATAAAACCAGGATGTACACAGCTTACCTTTATTGGTGTATTCATTACATCGATACGTATACCTTCGCTTAATGAGGTAATAGCTGCTTTAGTGGCAGCATAAACAGTCATCGCTCGTCTAAAACCACGCACAGCACTAATTGACGAAATAGTGACTAAATGGCCATGATTTTGTGCTCTAAAAATTTCCATAGCGGCTTCGGCCTGTGCAAGTGCCGCTACAAAGTTAGTTTCGGCGGTTTGCTTGTTGGCATTAAAATAGCCGGTACCAATAGAGGCGCCTTTACCCATGCCCGCATTTATAATAACTCGGTCAAGGCCGTTAAGATCTTCGTTAAAGGCTTTAAATACACTAAACACTTGCTCGTGGTTGTTAACGTCGAGTACTTTTATGCTAATGGTTATATTAGGATTTATTTGCTCAAGTTCTGCCTTTAGCTGCTCTAATAATTCAAAGCGGCGAGCGCATAAAGCAAGGTTACACCCTTGTTTAGCAAATTCTTTTGCCATCCCTTTGCCTAAGCCTGAACTTGCACCTGTTATAAGTATATTTTTGCGCATTGTATTTGCTCCTTAGGTATAGGTAATTAGTTTTTGTTGTGGATATTGCTCTAAAAAGTGATGTTCGTTTAAGGTACTTATGCCCAGCTTACGATTTTCACCTTTGCCACGCGCGACCACTTTAGTAACGCCTGCATTTACTAGGCTCCAATTAATATCAATAAAACGATCAAGCTTTAGCCCCATTAAATGGCTGGTAATAATGCTAATAGGTCCGCCTGAAGTATAAACAATCACTTTTTTGCCATCATGCTGCTTGGCTATTTGTTCAAGCACGCCGAGTACACGGGCACTAAAGGCATTAAAGCTTTCGTTATAGAGAGTGCTGTCGGGATTAAGCACCCATTGCTCTATGGCGCTAATAAATACGTTTTTAAAATACTCCATTGGGTCGGCTTGCTTGCTAAGTACCGCACGTAGTTGGCTTGGGGTTGCAAGGTTTGGGTTATAAACCGCTAAAATATGCTCGTGATCGTACTCATTTAAGCGCGCATCATTTACTACAATAGGTGCATCGTTAAGGGCAGCTAAACTCAGCTCAGCAGTTTGATTATGGCGTAGCATTGTGCCTGCAATAATGGCATCGGGCGTTAGCTGTTTTTGCGCTAAATATTCGCCAAGTAAGCTCGCTTGCTGTTGCCCTTTTACCGATAGCTTGTCGTAGTCATCAGCCGAAAAGCTGGCCTGCCCGTGGCGTACTAAATATAAAATGCACATTAGGCTTTTCCTTGATTTTTAATCGCTTTATTACAACGCCATAAAAGGTAATGTACAAATACCCAAAAGTTTTTAAATGCGGGGTTTTTAGTTTGTCCGTGGTGATAACGATAATAAATTTGCTGCACTATGCCGGCGAGTCTAAATAAGCCATACACTTCGTAAAAGGTAAAATCGTCTACCGTTATATCCATTTTTTTACAGTAATAAGCGACAACTTCTTTACGGGTAAGCATGCCTTTTAAATGAGTTGGTTGGTGCCGTGTAGCTTGTGCTAAAAAGTCATCTCCGGGTTCTACCCAGTAAGCTAGTGTATTGCCTAAATCCATTAATGGGTCGCCAAGCGTTGCAAGCTCCCAATCTAAAATGCCCAGTACTTTTGTGTAGTCGTTGGCATCAAGCACGACGTTATCAAACCTAAAATCGTTATGAGTGATGCAAATTCGCTCATGGCTTGGCATGTTGTTTTCAAGCCATTTAATGACCTTTTTACCACTGGGTACATTCCATGTTTTAGCTTTTGTAAAACGCTCGCTCCACCCACTAATTTGGCGCTGCGTGTAACCCTCGCCTTTACCTAAGTGACTTAAATTAGCGTGTTTGTAATCTACTTTATGTAGCTCAACTAGGCAGTCGAGTACATTTTCGCAAAGCTGCTTTGTGCGCTCGGGCGTTACAGTTAAATCGCGCGGTAAATTTTTACGCGGAATAATGCCCGTGAGTTTTTCCATAACGTAAAAATCGGTACCGAGTATGCTTTCATCGTCGCAAAATGCTTCCATGCGAGGCACATAACTGTAAACCGGTTTTAGCGCGTGTTGTAGTTTGTATTCGCGGCCCATATCGTGCGCACCTTTGGCTTTAGTGCCTTTTGGCGCGCGGCGTAAAATAAGCGATTGTTGTGGGTAGTCTAGGCAGTAGGTCCAGTTTGACGCGCCACCTGCATATTGGGTAACACTTGGCTCGCCAGTTAAATGTGTAATGTGCTGTTTAAGCCAGGCATCTACTTTTTGTGTGTCGAGCTCTTCGCCTTGGCGCACGCTTTTGGCTTGATCTAATAATTGTGTGTTCATCGTTTGCCTTTATTATTTTGATTTTAAACGTTGCATAGAGCGTGTTTTTTTCAGCATGCTTTTAATGTACCACTCAACGGGAAGAAGCTTTTTCATTAAAAAGGCTTGTTTACCTAATTTATGGGTCAAAATTAAAAACGGGCGCTTAAGCGATTGCTTATAAATAATATCAGCAACTTGCTCTGCGGTAATTGGCGAGCGCTCAAACGCGCGGTTTAGCATTGTTTGCATAGCTGGTTCGCTGGTGCGCATTGATTCATCAAGGTTAGTTTTAAAAAAGCTGGGGCACACTACACTTACATCTATATTGTCGTAGGCAAGTTCGAGCTTTAAGGTTTCACTAAAGCTGACAACCGCTGCTTTTACCGCATTGTAGCTACTCATAAAGGGAATAGGAGTAAGCCCTGCTTGTGAGGCAATATTAATAAAGTAGCCTTTGCCTTGCTGTTTAAATACCGGATAAAACGTTTTGCACACCCGCACCATTGAGAGCAAATTAATATCCATAATCCACTGCCATTGCTCAAGTGATTCTCCTTCAAGCGAGCCGCCAGTAGCAACGCCTGCATTGTTTACAACTATATCAACTCCTTGCCACTTGGTTTGAATAATATCGCAAAGGCCTTCTATATCAGTTTGTTTAGTTATATCGCAGGCATAAAAAAAGGCATCGGCTTTTAATGCTTGCAGCTCGGCAATTGTGACGGCTGCGCGCTCGGCGTTTATATCGGCAATGCAAATTTGTAAATTGGCACCTAGGTTATTGGCGTAACTAAGTGCTAATGCTTTGCCAAGCCCTGTGGCTCCACCTGTTATTATTAGTCTTGTTTTCATGTGGTGGCCTTAGCGGTATTTGTTAAGTTCGAGGCGCGAAACCATGCCCATATGTACTTCGTCGGGGCCATCGGCAAGGCGTAAAATGCGTCCCATTGCATTAAACGATGCAATGGGAAAGTCGCTCGACACTCCTGCACCGCCAAATACTTGTATTGCCATATCTGACACCATTTGCAGCATATTGGGCACCACTACTTTTATACTCGATATTTCGGTCATTGCGTGTTTAACGCCTTGAGTATCTATTTTCCATGCCGCATGTAGGGTTAATAATCGCGCTTGATCTATCGCCATTCGCGCTTGCGCTACGCGCTCTAAATTGCCCCCTAATTTAAGTAGTGGTTTACCAAAGGCGCTGCGCGATAGTCCGCGCTTAATCATAAGTTCTAAGCAACGCTCTGCAGCACCAATTGCGCGCATGCAATGATGAATACGCCCTGGCCCTAAACGCCCTTGAGCAATGGCAAAGCCCTTACCTAAACCTAAAATAAGATTTTGCTTTGGCACGCGTACATTATTAAACTCCATTTCACCGTGACCGTACGGCGCATCAAAATCGCCACAAGCACTTAGCATGCGCTTAATATTTACTCCTGGTGTATTTAATGGCACTAACACCATTGAATGTTGACTGTGTTTATCGTTTTCAGGGTTAGAAAGCCCCATAAAAATAGCCACTTGCGCATTAGGATGACCAAGGCCTGTGGTCCACCACTTTTTACCGTTTAAAATAAGCTCGTCGCCATCAACATCTATGGTAGCTTGCATATTGGTTGCATCTGAGGAGGCAACGTCGGGTTCGGTCATGGCAAATACAGAGCGTATTTCGCCATTTAATAATGGGGTTAGCCACTGTTGTTTTTGCTCATCGTTTGCAAAGTGATAAAGCACTTCCATGTTACCTGTGTCGGGGGCGTTGCAATTAAAAATCTCTGAGGCAAATAAACACTTCCCCATTTGCTCAGCAATAGGTGCGTATTCTAAACAGCTTAAACCTTGTGCTAAATGTTGGTCGGGTAAAAATAAGTTCCACAGGCCTGCTGCTTTTGCTTTGGCTTTTAATGGCTCAATGTGTTCACTTAGCTGCCATGTAGTCCAATCGCTTGAGTTATTTTTAGCATGGTTATGCTCAACAACGGCTTGCTCAATAGGCAATACGTGTTCATCCATAAAGGCTGTTACGCGCTTTAGATAGTCTTGGCTTTTTTGGCTTGGTTCAAAGTTCATGAGGTAACCTGTTTATTTTTATTTAACCCAGCATAAAACATTCGCCTCAATGAATTAAATGAAATATATTACCAATCAAGTGTGAATATAATTCATAGTATAAGCGGGTAATAATGATAGAAGCTAAACACATTCAGCAACTCGATTTAAATTTACTTAAAATTTTTGAGTGTTTGTACTTTGAAAAAAACATGAGCGAAACAGCCAAAGTGCTGTACATAACGCCTTCTGCAGTAAGCCATGCCATTAAACGCCTGCGCAGTGTATTGAACGATCCATTGTTTGAGCGCCAAGGGCCGTTAATGCTACCCACTCCTGCATGCCAGCGCATGGCACCTGCGCTAATAGATTTACTTGAAAAGTTACGACAAGTATTGCAAGCCTGTGGCGACTTTGACTTAACCACTACCGCACAAACGTTTAAAATAGCGCTGCACGATGCTATTGAGCCAATAGTGCTGCCTAAATTGCAGTTAATATTGGCAAAACATGCCCCAAAGGCAAACCTTGCGAGCGTTAAGTTAAACCGCGACGATATGCACAAGCAACTGGCTAATCATCAAATTGATATGGCGATAGATGTAGCACGGCCAATAAAAGCGCCCATTAGCCATGCTGTGCTTTCGAGTGATCACTTTTGTGTATTAATGAAAAAAGATCACCCGCTTAAAAACCAATTAAATATTGATAATTACTTAAGCGCCAAACATGTAGCGGTATCTAACAGAGCAACGGGGACAGTAATTGAAGATATTGCATTGCTGCAATTGAGCTTAAACCGAGAAGTGGCGATACGCTGCCAAACCTATTTTGCAGCTAAAGAGGTTATAAAAAACTCGCCATTTTTACTTACTCTACCTTCAATGATAGCAAGTCAGTTACTTGATGAAACATTAATAGCTCGCTCTGTACCTACCACTATGCCTGCTATTTACCAGCATTTATATTGGCACCAAAACACCGATAAAGACGATGCCTTAATATGGTTACGCAGCCAAGTAGAGGGTATATTTAAGCGTTAGGCAAAGATTTTTTTTTGTAGTTAAGTAATTAGAAGCTGCGCTTCTCGCGCGAGCAAGCTCTGCGCCTTGTATCTCTTCTTGATGAGTGTTTAGCTAGCACTTGTCACATCGGGAAGACAGTGAGCTCGTACCCAACCAGAG
>NZ_JADYXE010000086.1:0-7095 GCF_015864465.1 Pseudoalteromonas sp. SWN29 | reverse complement strand
GTTGCGGGAGCCGGATTTGAACCGACGACCTTCGGGTTATGAGCCCGACGAGCTACCAGACTGCTCCATCCCGCGCCAATAGATATCAAACCTTAAATTTAATATCGCTGTTAGCTGTTTTACAACATACTAAACAATGGCCGCTATTATAAGGATGTACGGGGTAATTAGCAACTATAATACGCAATTAGTTTATAAAATTTCCAATTCGTCAAGATGCTAATTTAATGTATATGTAAGTAACATAAGTAATCAGTCAACTTTATAAAACACCCATATTTAAGTCATAAAATATAATAACTTATTGCATCGGACGAAAATCAAACAAGCCGAACCTGAATAACTTTAATATGCTTAAAATATGTTTCAGATGCTTACTGTTTACTAGAAAATAAATTGATATAACTAAAACCCATACTTTAACACTAAATAAACGTGCAGAATTTCAACTGCCCGCTATAATCAATTTTATCCTACTTGATAATAATAGTTATTATTCACTGCAGCGAGATAGAAATGAAGCAACAACAATCAGCATTGTTAAATAACTTAACAATTATTAAGCCAAATTTTCATGCGTTTACGGCTCGATTTCATAGCAAATTGGCTGAATCTAGTATTGAGATGAATTATCCAACGGCCTTGCAGTTTAACGAAAAGAGTTTCACCCTCTTTTGTGTGTTAGAGCGAATTGTTAAGCATTTAGATAAACCAGCATCGGTAGCTCCTTTTTTAGCACATCATTTAATGTACCTAAAAAAAAGCAGTGTTTCACAAAGTGACATTGTACTTTTATCTGACGCGTTTTACGAAACCCTCAAGGAACATCTTGGTAGGCACTTTACTCCTGAGAGCCAGCTCGCTTGGAAAAAAGCACTTAGGTACTTTGAAAGTTTTGCCAGTAGTACTCTATTTGGTGTATCTAATGTGGTTTCGTTACAACAAAAAATGCAGCAAAAGCAGAGTAATAAAATTTAAATATACAATTTTTAGGGGTGGCGACTTAACTTACTTAACTTCCCCCTTAATTAAACTCATTTGAACACCATGGTCTAACACGCCTTTATTGCCTTGATAATCGGTTAAGCCTTTTTGCTCTATTCACTCGTGGTTAAATAGTAAAACGATCCTTTAATTAAATATATCCGTATAAAAAAATTTGGCTTTACTATGACTCATCACAAAACACTCAGACTAATACTAGGCGATCAGCTAAACCCATCTCATTCATGGTACAAGCAAAAAGACGACGATACGCTTTATCTCATTACAGAGCTAAAACAAGAAACCGACTACGTCAAACATCACGTTCAAAAACTGTGTGCTTTTTTTAATGCTATGGAAAACTTTGCTATCGCATTAAAAACGGCAGGTTTTAATGTTTTGCATTTAACACTTGATGATACCGTTGATGACAAAAACCTAATTGAATTACTTAAGCGAATCGCCAGTAATTACCAGTGCGATACTATTGAATACCAATACGCTGATGAGTTTAGGCTTAAATCTCAATTAGCTCAGTTTGAAAGTGAAAGTTCGTTTAATGTGATTGCCACAGACACAGAACATTTTTTATTACCGTTCACCGATATAAAAACGCGCTTTACAAAAAACAAGCATGTAACAATGGAACACTTTTATCGTGCTATGCGTAAACAATTTAATATATTAATTGATGACGAAAAGCCAACAGGTGGCAAATGGAATTTTGATAGTAATAATCGTAATAAGTTTTCTAAAACCGACTTAGCAAATATCCCAAAACCAAAACTATTAAATAATGATGTAAGTAGTATTATTGCCCGCTTAGATAGGCATAGTGTAGCTTACTTGGGTGAGCTAGATGGGCAAATATTACAATGGTCAACAACGCGTAAACAGGCAATTGAAGTACTCGAATACTTTTGTGAACACTTACTTAGTCGCTTTGGTCACTTTCAAGATGCGATGACAGATCAAAGTAAAAATAATACCAGCCTGTACCATAGCCGTTTATCGTTTGCCTTAAATGCCAAAATACTCCACCCGTTATATGTAATTAAACGTGTAATAAAAGAATACGAACAAAGACCTGATGAAATTTCACTCTCGCAAGTAGAAGGATTTACTAGACAAATACTAGGCTGGAGAGAGTATGTTCGTGCTATTTACTGGGTAAATATGCCTGATTACGCAACTAAAAACCAACTACAAGCTAAAAATAAATTACCATCTTATTTTTGGAACAGTTCTACTAAAATGAATTGCCTTAGCCACTCGCTTAAGCAAAGCCTTGAAACTGCTTATGCTCATCATATTCAGCGATTAATGGTTATTGGTAATTTTTGTATGCTCACGGGAATCAATCCTGATGAAGTGGATGAATGGTATTTAGGTGTTTACATAGATGCTATTGAATGGGTAGAAATGCCCAACACCCGAGGCATGAGTCAGTTTGCCGATGATGGAATAATTGCAACAAAGCCTTATGCAGCAAGTGGTAACTACATTAATAAAATGAGCGATTACTGCAAAAGCTGTCAGTACGACGTTAAACAAAAAGTAGGTGATAAAGCTTGCCCGCTCAATAGCTTGTATTGGCATTTTATGGATAGACACAGAGATAGGCTAGAAAATAATCCGCGTATTGGTATGGTTTATAGAAACTGGGATAAACAAGATAAAGCACTTCAAGAACAAACGCTGCAACAAGCAACCTACTACCTTAATAATTTAGAAGCCCTTTAAACAAAAAACCGCCTCATGTGAGGCGGCTAAATAATCAGGGAAAACTAATGTTGAATAGGTTTACTTACCTTCTAGTAAGTTACCACTACCAATTTCTATCTTTCGTGGTTTAAGTGCTTCAGGAATTTCACGCTGTAACTCAATGCTTAGCAAGCCGTTAGCTAAATCTGCACCAAGTACTTTTACATGATCTCCAAGCTGAAATTTACGCTCAAAGTTACGCTCTGCTATACCTTGATGAATAAACTTTCGTTCGTTACTTTCATCTTTGTTAGCTTTAATACCTGCCACTTTTAATGTGTTGTTTTCTGACTCAATGGTCAATTCACTATCGCTAAAACCTGCTACGGCCATAGTGATTCTGTATTTGTCTTTATCGAGTGCTTCTATATTGTAAGGAGGAAAACTCGGCTGCTTGTCTGTATTAGCTGCCGCATCCATAAGTGATGCTAAATGTTCGAAGCCGATAAATGAACGATAAAGTGGTGATAAGTCTACTGTACGCATAATAATATCCTCATATTTAAGCGATATTTTGCATGTGCTTTTCTATTGAACAAGCTCAAGCAAAGTTTAATTAATAATATAAATTTCAATTGTTTAAGTTTAATTTAGGACCCATCAGGCGTCCTACTTAACTATATATGGACGGTAAAATTGTTTTCAAGAGATTAATTTAAAAAAATTAAAAATAAATAAAAAAGGCACTAAAAAGTGCCTTGTTTGAAACCATGTAAAACGAATGTTATTTAATAAATGTGCCTCGGATCGGATAGTCGTTTTCTCTTGAAAACTTAATCCCACCTAGCAGTTGCTCTAAATCAGGACGAACAAACGGGCTGTTTGATATATCGACCATTTGAAGCTGATTTTTTTCATTAAGTACAAAAATCCCTGGCTCAGCAAATGGATGGTCAGTTTCTGCATCACTGCGAGGCTCGCTAATATGTAGCCCTAAATCGGTCATTTGTTCGATTGTTAAACCATAGTAAATTGGGAAGTTAATATCTATTTTTTCAAGATGTTTATTAAGCTGCTCATGGCTATCACCACTCACTGCAACCACTTCAACACCAGCATCTTTAAAGTCTTTATGAACTTTAGCAAGCTCGTTGAGTTGCGCAGTACACTTAGGGCAGTGCTGGCCTCGATAAACAACAATCATTTTCCATGCAGAGTCACTTATTCTGTCGACTAAATCTATCTTTTTCTCATCAACATCACTCACTACTAGTGATGGCATAATATCCGCAGGTTTTAAACTAGTGTTACTCATTGCGATCTCCTTTTACTGTTTCAGATTAAAAATTAATTTGCTCTTACCCATAGAGCTTAGGGTAACTTTCATTAATTCAACCTGAAAAATGTAATTAAAAATCTATTACAACTTTAAGACCATCCTTTTATTTTTCTATAAATGGTGGATGCACTTACCCCTAAATAAGCAGCAGCAAGAGGAATGTTGTCTTCACAGCTTTTAATTGCATTTTCAATCGCCCTTTTTTCAACTTGCCACAAAGGTTCTATATCGTGAACAGACATAGGGGATAGTTGGACACTCTGCTCGTTTGTATTGTGAATTGACTTAGTTGAGCTTGAATGCTTTACAGCGCCTAATCCAAATGAGTTTGGTAGCATGTCCTTTTCAATTACATCGCCATCATTAATAACGACTGTGTTTTCAATTACATTCTGTAGTTCGCGAATATTTCCTGGCCAATCGTAATTACAAAAAAGCGCCTTAACTTCATCAGAAAAGCCAATAAAGTGCTTTGAATTACTATCGCTTTTTTGTTTTAAAATATACTCAGCGAGCAGTAATATATCGTTTCCGCGCTCTCTTAATGGAGGTAGTTTTACGGGAATAACATTTAAACGATAATATAAATCTTCTCTAAAGCGCCCTTCAGCAACCTCTATTATTGGGTTTCTGTTTGTTGCACAGACTAATCGAACATCGCTGTGTAATACTTCACTACTGCCAACTTTGCTAAATATGCCTGTTTGTAAAAAGCGTAACAATTTAGCTTGTAAGTTAAGTTCCATTTCACATAATTCGTCTAAAAATAACGTGCCGCCGTTGGCCACTTCAACTGCGCCCTTTCGATCGCTTAACGCACCACTAAATGCCCCTTTAACATGACCAAAAAATTCTGATTCAAATAACTCAGCAGGAATTGCTGCACAGTTTATAGCAATAAAAGGTCCTTTATTTCGGGGGCTTGCATCATGGAGGGTCTGCGCACACACTTCTTTACCTGTACCACTTTCACCTGTAATAAATACACATGCTTTACTTCTAGCGGCACTATCAAGCAATCTAAAAACGGTTTTCATGGCGAGTGATTCACCAACAAAATCTTGGCTTTTATCTCTGTTTTTAACCAATGGCTGTACTTTAACTTGCTCTTTTGGTGTTAACGCACTTTCTACTGAGCTAATGAGTCGCTGACTTGTGAAGGGTTTCTCTAAAAAATCAAAGCCACCTAAACGCATTGCTTCTACTGCTATATCAATAGAACTATTTGAGGTGATCATTACTACGTTAGCAGGATTTTTTTGTTTATTTACAAATTGTAAAACCTCCAGCCCGCTTATATCTGGCAAGCAAACATCTTGTACTATCACCGCCGGCATTTTTTCTTTAATACCGACCAAGGCAGAATAACCATCAGTAAAATGCTTACATTCAAAACCTGCCTGTTCAAGCTGACTTGCATATAAAGCACCACTGGCGATGCTATCTTCAACAATATAAACAAGACCTTTATCCATTACATCTGACACGGCTTTCTCCTAAATAGCGATACTATTACTCATTATTTGATATGCATCTCGGGTTTTATCCAAGTTGTGCTTAATAACAAGCGCTGCGTGCAAATTTTCTTCTGTGGTTAGTGGTGGTGAATCATGTAATTGTGTTGCTAATGCAGCTAAAGGAGACGCTCCATATAAAGCGGCTGAGTTTTTTAGAACATGCATTACTTCTTTAATTTTTATAATATTTTCACTGCTAATTGCCGTATCTAATTGGTTAGCCATAGTGACTAATTCATCAATAAATAAGTTAATTAATCGAGCTAACACGGTTGTCCCAACATCCTTTTCGAGTTGAGTTAATACATTTAGCTCGGTAATACTTTTATCGACAAACTGCTCTGATATAGGCATAAACCACCTTTGTGTAAGTTAAAGCTTCGTACATTAATAAAATGTAGGAATTGTAGTTTAAGAGTAATTTGTTTTTTGCATTTTGCAAATCAAAATGAATATAAACAATTACAGAGCCCAAGTATCAATACTTTTTGATAATGTTTGCGGCCTATCAAGCAGGTAGCCCTGAGCAAGATCGCAACCAAGTTGTTCTAATATTTGTAACTGCTCATTCTCTTCAATACCTTCAGCTACCGTTTGTAAACCCAACCGCTGAGCCATGGCAATAATTGCACTACATAGCGTAAAGTCTTCATTATTAGTTGAAATACCACTTACAAAACTACGATCAATTTTTAAACCATCAATATTAAACTGACGAAGTAAACCTAAAGATGCATACCCAGTACCAAAATCATCTATCCACACTTTTACGCCTTCTTTATGGAAGTTTTCAAATGCCTTAGCTATTTTATCAGGACTATGAATGAGTGCAGTTTCCGTTAGCTCTACTTTAATAGCCTCTGGCGGTATTTGATACTTTTCGAGTAAAGACATTACTTTTGAAAACACATCACCATCTAAAATTTGTACCGGTGAAATATTTAATGAAACAGCAATATCTGTCATACCAAACTGCCGCATATGTTTTAAATCAGACAAACACTGTTCAAAAATCCAATCACCTAATTCTAAAATCATTCCCGATTGCTCTACATGAGGGATAAACTCATCTGGGCCTACAATACCAAAGTTTGGTGATTGACATCTTACTAGGGACTCAAAGCCGACCAACTTTCCTGTCCCTAGTGATACAAGCGGTTGATAAACCATTTTAAAATAATTATTTTGCATCGCATCAGACATGATTCTCTCTAACTCATGCCACCTTGCGAGATTGACTGGACTTTCCGATTCTAGATATTTAAATGCATTCATGGTTTGCTCCGATTTTCACCCTTAGTGACTTATACATTTAAGAGCAAGTTATAGACCATTTAAAAAGCTAAAGAATAAAAATAAAAACCATTAAATTCAGTGTGTTAAATTTATTTTTTTGAAATTTTAAATTATTTCATTTTATTTGCATTTTGCAATTCAGTTTGCAATGCACTTAAATTAATAAGTGAGCGTTTACTCATAGGTTGGATCTTAAGGAATAAAACTTGAAAACATGCTCTGAATTTGATCTGATAGTAATCGCCAAACCACTAT
>NZ_JADYXE010000085.1:0-7303 GCF_015864465.1 Pseudoalteromonas sp. SWN29 | reverse complement strand
AATAAAAAACCAAGAAGCGTTTAAGCTCCAAGAAAGTTAAATACGACCTTGAAGCTTAAAATGAGAGATGGTATCTACAGCCAAAATTTAATACCGTGTATAAAATTAACGTGTAGACGCACAACTTGTTGCCGTGACGGGCAGCGCCAATAGGAATAGTTTGACTTACAAAGAGACTAAACACATAAAAGCGTTACTTCTCGCGTGAGCAAACTTCACGCCTACAGCCGAACTTTAATACCGTGTGTAAAATTAACGTGTAGACGCACAACTTGTTGGCGTGACGGGCAAAGCCCGTAAAAAGTAATTTTTTCACAAAAAGATTAATAGACGCTGCGCTTTTAGAAAGTATAAAAAAGCGCGATATAAATATCGCGCTCTTAAATCAACTTTCTACTAGCTCAAATGAATTTACTCTTTTTCATTTTCCATAAAACGTTGTAGCTGATCTTTTAAGTTTGGCGGAATACCTTTAATTACTAGTGTATCGGTTGCTTCGTTGTACGTTACGCGCTCACCTAAGTGTTTACGTTCAAAGCTTACACTTACACCACCACCAAGGCCTGAAAACTTAACCATACTGGTGACGGTTTTTTTATCAACGGGGAAGGTTTCTTCCAAGTCATAGCTTTGCTCTTTGCAAAAACTATCAAACGGGCTGTCATCGCCTTTTGTAAGCGTTGCTGAAAGATCGCTCACACTTGCATCTTCGCCTGTAGTTACGCAATCATTACAGTAATCAAATACTTGTTTACGTAAATCGTCTTTTTCTGATTTATCAAACTGTTGCTCTGATAAATAATCCTCTACGGCACTAAGCATTACTTGGCTTTGCTGTTTTGAATCAATACCCTCTTCACAGCCTAAAAAGTCTAAGAAAAAGTCAGCTACTTTACGACCCGCACGTCCTTTAATAAATGAAATATAACGATTATCTTCTGCTTGCGTATCCCATGCAGTTAAATCGATACGAGCAGCGAGTTGCATGCGAGATATATCTAAATGACGAGAAGCCGCTAAATCCAGCTCTGAAGTCATAGAGTAATGCTCTTTAATGTTAATCATCGCAATTAACATATAATCAGTAGCAACATACTGATAATGACAAAATACTAAATAGCCTGTTTCACTAAATGCATACTTATCAAGTTCTTCTTTTAAAACCGTTGAGGCTTGCTCGGTCATATGCCAAAAGCCTAACTCATCGTTACGGTAGCTTTGCATTGCAGATGCTACAACACTGTTTTTATCACCACTGAAAGCACAGTAACCTTTACCTGGCTTACCATTGTATGCATGATGTAATTGTTCGATAAAAACGGCTACTTTATCGTTAATTACCATCTCATCATTTCGAAGGTGAATTTGCGTATCGTCGTCTTTTTTGTCTACATAATGAACGACTAATTTTTTAACGTCTGTTGTCATCTTTGTTTTTCACGCCTCTAGTGTTAAAATACGAGAATATAACTATTTTATTGAACCAACTGATGCCAATCTTATCAAAATACTCTAATGAAGAAGTAGAACAAATCGTCGATCAGCTTATTGATGTGCTAACTAAACACAATGCGCCGGTTGATTTAAGTCTTATGTGTTTAGGAAATTCTATCACGCATATCTTAAAAGAGCATGTACCAACAGGGAAAAGACAAGCCGTAACTGAGAACTTTGCAAAAGCTCTATCACAGTCGGTTAAATAAACTCTATGAATTTATCGCAGCACAATCAGTTTTCATCAAAAGCGAGTCAGTTGCTAAGCTGGGGGCACTGGTTTACCTTTGCCAATATTGGCTTAGCGTTATTTATTAGCTTAAGCTATTTATTTGCAGACTCGCCACCTACAAGCTTTTTAGGCATTACCTATATGCTAGTTACATGGCTGAGCCATACTAGTTTTATCGCCTTTTTAGCGTTTGTGCTGACGGTATTTCCGCTTAGTTTAATATTCCCCTACCCACGACACATACGTGGCATGGCTGCTGTTATAGCCACGCTAGGCGCATCTCTGCTTACCCTTGATGCTTATGTGTATGTTAATTTGGGTTATCATCTAAGTATATCTGCTTCACCTGAGATTATTTCTCTACTGTGGCATCGTTTAACAAGCTCACCTGCCTTAACCACAATTTTAGCCAGTGGTATTGTTTTACTTATTTTAGGCTTTCAGCTGCTTATGAGTAATTACACATGGCACCACCTTGAACGCTTGAAACAGTTCAAATTTGCTCGATACGCTATCTCATTTCTAATTATTTGTTTTGCTTTTAGTCATAGTATTCATATTTGGGCTGATGCTAATTTAAAATTTGATATTACCAAACAAGATAACGTATTACCGCTTTCGTATCCTACAACAGCTAAAAGCCTACTGGCTAAAAATGACTTACTTGATATAGAAAGCTATGAGCAAGCACATAACGTAAAAATTAATAATCAAAATATTAATTATCTAATGCCAAGCCCGCTCGAAAAGTGCGAAGACTACACACAAGCCAATGTTGATATTTTTGTATTTGATACTCAACAACAACTTGCTGAATTTGTGGACGGTAATAAAAACTTGCACAAAACAGAGCAGTTTTTACAGCCAACAAATCACAACGATACGCTATTTAGCCTAGTATATGGTTTGCCCGCCTTTTATAAGGTAGCAATTTTAGCTGAGCAAACACTTCCTGTATGGCAAAGTCAACGCCGTAGCATTGAAGTAACTGGCGTGGAAGAACTTAGTTTTATTAATGATCAAGCACATAGTGCTAGCGCAATTAGAGTTATTAAAGGTAATAACACCCCTACTGTACGAGATGATAAAACGCAGGTTTTTGCTTTTAGTCTTGCCAACAACAAGCAAGAAGTAGTAACAACATCAACTTTATATAGCTCTGACAAACGTATTTCTAAAGTAGATGGACTTATTCAACCTAGCGATTTAATTGCTACAAGTGTTGGCCAATATTTAAATTGTAAAGCTATTGCTAAGCAAACAATGCTGGGCGTTAACTTATACAAGAAAAAAGATGATATGGGCGTTAATTATTCACAAGGCGTAGTTATAGCCTATAAAAAAGATAGAATTACTTTGATTGACTCAGATGGTAACTTTAAAAACATATCTGCAGCCGAAGGGTTTTCTATTGAACAAAGACTCGACATCCCATTTTTAGTACAGAGCATTAAAAAGCTCAAGACCTTTACCCAATAACCTTGGGTGTGCTGTCTAATAACCTAGCTTGCTATATCGCCAAGCTAGGTTATAGTTTTATATTGTTTTGCTAGCCAAAATATAAAAATCAAGGATGACAGACATGTTTCAAACTCTTCGCTATATCCTCTATTCTAGCTTTTTACTTATCAGTTTTTTTAGCTTTAGCGATACCACTTACTATAAATGTGTAACAGAAAAAGGCACTACCTTTTCTCAACTTCCCTGTGACGACGAAGCAACAACTTATAAAGTTAACACAACGGGTAATCAGTATTCAGGCCCAAAAGTTGATTACACTAAACAACTGAACGAACTAGAACGTGAAAGACTCCTGTCAGGTTTACAGGCAGAGCTACGCAGTAATAACCACAAACTCACAATACTTGATCGTAATAAGCAGCGTGCTGAATATAAACAACAAGAACGGTTAAATCATATTCTAGCCGTTGATGATAAAAAACGTATTACTAAAGATATTACTAAAAAACTAAAAATGATTAATAAAGAGTATAAAAAAGACGTATCGGCCATCGCTAAGCAGATTAAAATTCTCGAAAAAAAGATAGCTAAATACCAATAACTTCTCATTAAATAGCGCGTAATATTTATCTTGGTTTTAAACTTAAAATAACATACCCTTAACACTATAGAGTATAAGCTCTAGGGACTATTAAGGAGTGCAAATGCAGCCTCGCCATATTGCTGAATTAATTTTAACGGGTTTTAAAAAGCACTATCAGTTATTTCAAAAAACAACAGCCAAAGCCCCCCTCGCCTTTGCAAAAAAAGATTGGCAAGCAATTAATGATATTAGCCGTTTGCGTATCAGCTATTATGATGATCGTGTTAACGAAACCACACAAGCTCTAAAAAAAGAAACCCCAACAGAACAGCTTGATGAAAGCCTATGGCTTGAAGTTAAAATAATATATCAACATTTTTTATGTTTCCACCCTCAAGCAGAACTCGCCGAAACCTTTTATAACTCTGTCTTTTGCCGGCTGTACCATAGGCGCTATTTTCATAATGACTTTATATTTGTAGAAGCAACTTTAAAAGATGCGCCTTCGGTGCCTGTAGAGGCAGAATATAGAACGTACTTTCCAGTAGTTGATGGCCTAAAGCCAACAATAAAACGCATTATTAATCATTTTGATTTTAAAGCCCCATTTGTAAATTTAGAGCGTGATATTCGCCTTCTTGTAAAAGCTTTTTATAAACAAGCCCCCGATACTCACCATCAACCTTGGCAAATGCGCTTTGATATTTTGCACACACCTTTTTATCGTAATAAAGCAGCTTATATTGTTGGTCGTGTTGTTTCAAAAAGTGGCGTTCAGCCTTTTATAATCGCCGTATTGCACGATGAAGATAACGGGTTATATTTAGATGCTCTTTTGACTAAGTCATCTCAAATGCGTGTTATTTTTGGCTTTGCCCGCGCCTACTTTATGGTCGAGACTCACGCACCTTCAGCACTTGTCCGGTTTTTGAATCAGCTTATGCCAAACAAAACGCTTGCTGAGCTCTATAACGCAGTGGGTTTCCATAAACAGGGTAAAACTGAGTTTTATCGAGAGTTTTTAAATCACTTATCTCACTCTAGTGATGAGTTTACAATTGCACCGGGTACTCCCGGTATGGTGATGATGGTATTTACCCTTCCCTCATTTGGTTATGTTTTTAAAGTAATAAAAGACAAATTTGGTGAAAGTAAGCCCTTTGGTCGTGATACCGTGTTAAAGCGTTATCAACTAGTAAAAAACCATGATCGCGTTGGCAGAATGGCCGATACCATAGAGTATTCTAACGTCGTATTTCCTTTAGCGCGTTTTGATAGTAATTTACTTGCGCAATTACACAAAACGATTGGCTCATCAATGGTAATTGAAGGCGAATGGTTGATCATCAAACATTTATATATTGAACGGCGCATGACACCACTCAATTTATTTTTAGAAAATGCTGATGAAGAAAGTGCCGCAGACGCGATTGAAGAATACGGGCAGGCCCTAAAAGAAATGATTGCCGTTAATATATTTCCTGGCGATATGCTGTTAAAAAACTTTGGTGTAAGTAAGCACAAACGTATTATTTTTTACGATTACGATGAAGTTCAATACCTAACAGATATGAACTTTAGAGCATTACCAAAAGCAAAGTGCTACGACGATTATTTAATGGATGAACAAAGTTACTCTGTTGCACCACAAGACGTATTCCCAGAGCAGTTATGTACATTTGTAATGCCTAATCCTATGTATAAAAAGTTTTTACTCAGCACTCATCCGGAACTTATAGATGTTAGCTTTTGGAAGCAGGCGCAACAAAATATAAAAAATGGGCAGGTAAGTCATATTTACCCATACCCGACAGCACAGCGATTTATTCACTACTGGTAAGCGCTAAAGGACACACACAATGAATATAAGTAAAATAGATTTAAACTTACTCGTTTACCTCGATACATTGCTTCGAGAATGCAACGTAACACGCGCTGCTAATCAATTAAGCATAACGCAACCTGCAATGAGTAATGGCCTTAAACGTCTTCGTAACTTATTTAACGACCCTATTTTGGTTCGTACCAGCGACGGTATGGTGCCTACCGAGCGCGCTTTGGAGTTACAGCCTGTAATACGTGGCATATTAATGACGCTTGAAGAAACTCTCGCACCTAATCGAGAATTTGAGGCGAGCCAAAGTAAACGTGTATTTAGAATAATGGCCAGTGATTACGCAGCAAGCACCCTAGCCCCAAAACTACTTAGTAAATTGCACGACGAAGCTCCAGACACTACATTAGATATACTCACACCAAGTGATGTAACCTTTCATGACGTAGAAAACGGTAAAGTAGATATGGCAATCAACCGTTTTGAAAACTTACCTCAGTCTTTTCATCATAAACGTATTTGGAAAGACAGTTTTTGCTGCTTAGTTAAGGCCGACAACCCTATTATTGAAAACTTTAGCCTCGACAGCTACTTAAAAGCACGCCATATATGGGTGAGTAAAACAGGTTTTGGCGTAGGTGTAGGTATGGACCCTAAAGATGTGCAAAAACTTGGTTGGGTTGACGAAGCACTTGCTCACTTTGGTAAGCATCGTAACATTGCCACTTTTACGCGTAACTATCATGTAGCGATTCATTTAGCTAAAGAGAAAAATTTGATTGCGACCCTTCCTTCAAAAGCCGCAAATATATACTTAGATGATCCGGGGCTTAAAATTTTAGAACCACCGTTTCCAATTCCTCCTTTTGAGCTTGATATGATTTGGAGCCCACTGTTACATCGCGATGCGAGTCACATTTGGTTACGTCAAAAAGTAGCTGAAGTAGCTGAAGAGCTAAAATAACTTTATTACACAATATGATGTAAAAATTGCTAGGTTAATACTTGATCTATTAACCTAGCAACTCCAAAAGAAAAAATAAAACTTTAATAAACAGAAACTTAAAACAAGGCATCAACTTGGAACACACCTTGCTTTTATTAAATCGAACTATACATCCATTTAATAAAAGAGGTCATTATGAACACCCATCAAGGATCAGAAGTAAATCATATTACTGACATCATTCAAGTTATGAACAGCGGCATCGATTTTTATCAACAAGCACAGGCAAAAGTTGAAGACCCTGCTATTGGCGCACTTTTTCAGCGCATGATAGATGCCCGAAAAGTGAGTGTTGAGCGCTTGCAGCCCTATGCAATTAATGAAAAAGGCGAACGCGAAGATGGCTCTTCTTTCGCAGTCGAAGCACGACGTGCATACACAGCTTTATTAACTACATTCAGCTCACATAACGACAGCACATATGTAAAAGAGCTTGAGGAAGTGGAAGATAAAACCCTTGCAGAAATTAAAGCAGCGATGGATAAACCACAACCCGCTGATTGCGAAGCTGCACTGGCTAAAACATTATTAACAATGCAAAGCTGCCATGCAGAAATGAGCCGTATGCAAAAGCATTAAGCTTACATAACGCATAAATAGAACCCAGCCTAGCGCTTAACACCATTCAGTTAAGCATGTTTTGACTTAATGGTGTACCGAGTTTTTGAAATTCGAACGGTCCTACTTTTGGGC
>NZ_JADYXE010000084.1:0-7477 GCF_015864465.1 Pseudoalteromonas sp. SWN29 | reverse complement strand
GCATAGCTCAGCTGGATAGAGTACTCGGCTACGAACCGAGCGGTCGGAGGTTCGAATCCTCCTGCGCCCACCACTTTCATACTAAGCCGACATTAAGTCGGTTTTTTTGTGCCTAAAATAAAGTGAAATGTAGAGTTTAGGAGGATTGAGAACTAAGAAGTCGGAGGTTCACTCTTACAAGATACGTCCTGCGCCCGCCACTTCCATAAACAAGCCGACATTAAGTCGGTTTTTTTGTGCCTAAAATAAAGTGAAATGTAAACTACCACTCCTGTAGCCGCAGAGCTTGCTCGCGTGAGAAGCGACAGCTTCTATTCCCCCCTCAAAAATATAATTTATAAGATTTTATTTGTTGGCAACGCCAGAAATAAGTAATTTATTCACAAAGAGTTTAAGAGGCGCTGCGCTTTTAGAGGTAGTAATAAAGCTAAGCTAAACTAATAAACCCGGGCTTATGCCTTCTCATTTACTTTTCTTTGTGTAATAGATCTTTAAGTGGTTCATTGACCAAGAAATTAAATAACTAGAAGCGTTTAGCTCTAAGAAGGTTAAATACGGTCTTTAAGCTTAAAATGGGAGGTGGTATTTTCAAGTAAAACTAGCTCTAATCTTTAAATCTAAACTCCGAGTTTATTTATCCGTTGTAGACGCTGAGCTTGCTCGCGTGAGAAGCGCCAGCTTCTAATCACTGTATCTACTCAAGCCCACTTAACCCTTTTCTAAAGCTGCTCTTTAATATTACCTATGTTATTTTAAACGCCTTGTTTAAAAGGATATTGCAGTATGTTTAAAACCCTATTTATTACGTTATTTTTTATTTTTAGCGCTATTTGTATTTCCAGCGCACAAGCCAACGAAGCTAATAACTCACTTATGGTAGGTGCGCAGCAATATGCTAAATATTTACCGCAGTTAAAAAATAAAAGCGTAGGGCTGGTAGTTAATCAAACATCAACGGTAGGGCAAACTCACTTAGTCGATGCGCTGCTGACTAAAAATATTAATATAACTAAAATTTTTGCACCTGAGCATGGCTTTCGTGGCGATCATGATGCGGGCGCACATGTAAAAAATGCCGTTGATGGTAAAACTGGTATTCCGCTTATTTCTATTTACGGTAAAAATAAAAAACCAAGCCAAGCTGCTTTAGCCGATGTTGATGTCATTGTTTTTGACATTCAAGATGTAGGCGTGCGTTTTTATACCTACATAAGCTCTATGCACTACATGATGGAAGCCGCTGCAGAGCAGGGGATAGAATTTTTAGTACTCGACAGACCCAATCCAAATATTGCCTACGTTAATGGGCCAATATTAGAGCCAGAATTTAAATCGTTTGTAGGCATGCACCCAATTCCTGTTTTACACGGCATGACCGTTGGCGAACTTGCCAAAATGATCAAAGGCGAGGGCTGGATCAATAAAGCACCCGATTTAAAATTAACTGTGATCCCTGTTGATCATTACACTCGCAAAAGTACTTACAGCTTGCCGGTAAAACCCAGCCCTAATTTACCTAACGATCAGGCCATTGCACTTTACCCATCACTTTGCTTTTTTGAGGCAACGCCTATCAGTATCGGTAGAGGCACCGACTTTGCGTTTCAAGTAATTGGCTATTCGCCAGTTGCATTAGGTGATTTTAATTTTACGCCGCGCGCAATTAAAGGCGCTGCTTTAAATCCTAAATTTAAAAACCAAATCGTGCAAGGGCTCGATTTAAGACAAGCAAATATCACAGGCCTAAACTTAACTTACTTAATAAATGCGTACACGGAGCTTAGTAAAAGCAACATCTCGTTTTTTGAGCGCGCTGACTTTATGGATAAACTAGCGGGTACTAATAAATTGCGCTTAGCTATTGAAGCAGGGCAATCAGAGGCGCAAATAAAGCAAAGTTGGCATGCGGGGCTTGTACAATTTAAAGCGCAAAGAGCGCCTTACTTGCTATATAAATAAGGGCTGCCCATGTTTAATGCTTTAAAAAATCAAAGGTGTAGTTATATAAAAACAGCATTTATAGTGGCGTTAAGCTTTATTATTGTGGGTTGCACTACACCACTTGAACCAATTAGCTCGCTGCCAACACTAACAAAAAGCCAACTTGTAGAGCTGCCTAATGCACAAGTGGTTGTAACGTTTCCTGAGGTAAATCCAAGTAGTCGGTTTTATGTAAATAATAGAGGAACGTTTAAAGCTTACAAAGGGCGCGGGCAATTATTAATACAAAACCATAACGCACAAAGCGCCGATATTTACATTAATAATCAAAAGCTCGACGTTAACCAACTAAGCGCCAACACCTTGTACAATTACAGCTTGGCAAAAAATACTCACAACGGCGTTAATACCTTTAAAGTTGAAAATATTCTCCCTATTGGCGCAAGTTTAACGCTGCGTTTTGCATTTCCTACTTTAAGCGACGAACCAGTAAAAAACGTAGATTTTAGCGAAGTGGATGCGTTAATAAATCGCGATGTAAAAGCTGGTTTTCCTGGGGCTGTGTTGGCTGTTGTTAAAAATGGCGAGCTAATAAAGTTAACTGCTTATGGCGATGCAAAGCAATATCAGCAAAGTGACTTAATGCTGTTACGCCCGGAGCCAATGCAAACTAATACCTTGTTTGATTTAGCCTCAAACACCAAAATATTTGCCACCAACTTTGCCCTTATGAAATTAGTAAGCGAAGGGCTATTAAATATTAATAAACCCGTACAAAGCTACCTAAGCGAATATAAAGGCGAAGGGCGCTCACAACGCACAGTAAAAGATTTACTTACACACAGCGCCGGATACCCGCCAGTATTTGACTTTCATCGTAAAGATGGCAGCAATGGCGACACGTTTTATTCGCAAAACAGTAAAACCACCAAACAGCTATTACTTACCAGCGTACCTTTTAGCAGTAAATCATCTGCTCAGCATGTTTACTCAGATATTGATTACATGATTTTAGGCGTACTAATTGAGCGTATTACTGGGCAACCTTTGGATGAATACCTAGAGCAGCGCGTGTATGCGCCACTAAAATTAACTAACACGTTATTTAATCCACTGAAAAAAGGCTTTAAGCCGCAGCAATTTGCAGCCACAGAGCTTAGCGGTAACACGCGAGACGGGCGCATTAAGTTTGATAATGTTCGCACCACTGTTTTACAAGGCCAAGTGCACGACGAGCGCGCTTACTATTCTCTTGATGGCGTAGCAGGGCATGCGGGATTATTTAGTAGCGCCCACGACTTAGCCGTGCTTTGCCAGCTATTATTAAATAATGGTGGCTACGGCGACCAACAATTATTTAGTGCAAGCGCCTTAGCGCAATTTTTAACGCCGCAATCAAGCGACGAAACATACGGGCTTGGCTTTAGGCTTGCCGGTAACAACCAAGCAAGGCGTTGGCACTTTGGCCCTTATGCAAGCGCACAAGCATACGGGCACACCGGTTGGACGGGTACAGTGACCGTAATTGACCCCGCTTACGATTTGGCTATTGTTTTACTTACTAATGCTCGCCATAGCGCAATTAAAGGTTCGCTAAAACGTTACGAATTTACAGGCAAACAATTTGAAACCGCACAGTACGGATCGGTAGTGTCGCTTATTTATGAAGCGTTACTAAATCAATAAGCTATCGTATAGGTTAAAACGTACTAACTGTGCCACCTTAAGTGATTTATTTACAGGTGACTTGAGTAAGCCAATCCATTAAGCTAAGCGGTCTATAAAACTAAGCCGGTTTATGTTGTTAGGCTTAACAAATAAGCGTTAAAACGCGTACAAAGCGAGGTTTACTCGCTAATAATTAAGGTTAACTTTTTATGCATTGGTATTCTATTTTACCGCCGCTAATTGCGATTGCTATCGTGTTTTGGCGAAAAGAAGTGATTATGGCGCTACTTGTTGCCGTTGCTTCTTCTGAGTTTTTACTCGCCTTGCAGGGCGAAGGTAATAGCTTGTTTGATACTTTTTTAAATACCATTGAACGTATTATTTCGGTTGCTAGTTCGCCAGGTAATACACGCATATTAATATTTAGTATTTTAATTGGTGCACTGCTTGCCTACATTCGTGAATCTGGCGGTGTGGCAGCAACGGTTAATATGCTAATGAACAAAGGTATTGCAAAAAGTAAGCGCCAAGTGGGCTTTTTAACCATGTTTACTGGCATAGCGGTATTTATAGAATCTAACCTGAGCGTACTTACCTCGGGTATTTTATCGCGTGGCTTATTCGACAAATTTAAAATGAGCCGAGCGCGACTAGCGTACATTATTGACAGCACCAGTGCGCCAGTGTGTATTTTAATACTACTTAACGGCTGGGGGGCATTTGTGCTTGGTTTGTTAGGTAATTACGAGCTAGGTGAGTCGGCCGTATCGGTATTATGGGGCAGCGTAGGGTATAACTTTTACGCCATAATTACCCTTGTCATTGTTTTTTACACCATCGCGTTTGATAAAGTGCACGGCCCTATGAAAGAAGCCGAAGAAAAACTAGAGCTTCAAACAACCGACTTAAAAGATGAAATAAAAGCCTCTAAAGCGCGTTACATGTTAATCCCGCTTATTACGCTCATTACCAGCATGGTTGGCTTTATGTATTACACTGGTAATGGTGTATTAGCAGAAGGCAGCGGTTCTAAGTCAGTATTATACGCAACGGTTTTAGCCATTGTTGTTGCTTACTTTTTAATGATTGGTTCGCGTAAATTTACGCACCATCAATTAGTTGATACCGGTTTTAAAGGCATGGGCGAATTAATGCCACTGGTCGCCATTGTACTGCTTTCGCTTACACTTGGCGCAAGCTTAAAAGAGTTGGGTACTGGCGTATTTGTAGCGTCACTTGTTGGCGACTACCTACCTATTTACTTAATAGTACCTGTGCTGTTTTTAACTGGTGCGGTTATGTCGTTTACTACGGGTACATCGTGGGGCACGTTCGCTATATTAATCCCAATTGGTGTGCCACTTATTCAAGCGCTAGGTTTACCGCCATCGCTTGTGGTAGGTGCTATTTTGGGTGGTGGTATATTTGGCGATCATTGCTCGCCTATATCCGACACCAGCGCTGTATCGGCTATTGCATCGGGATGTGACTTACTCACCCACGTTAAAACGCAGCTACCGTATGCCTTATTTGGTGGTGGCCTTACGTTTTTAGCGTACTTAGTAACAAGCATTATTGTTTTATAAAATTTGATTATTTAAATATTCAAAAGCCTGCTTAATCGCAGGCTTTTTTGTTTTCAAAATAAATAAAGCTAATTAAGATAGAGCCAAGCAATACCAAACTCAAAGGCTCTATAGTTATTAGAAAAACTATTTAATTATAGACTTAAGTACCCGTATTTATATTTTTTAGGTTATTGTATAGCATGAGCTTTAAGCTTTTTGTTAGCTATAAATTCTTACTTTTTAATACCAATTCGCTTAATTAAGTAATCTATTTTGAGGCTGGAAAAACGTGTTGATAGCTAGGCAAAAAATTCGCTATTTAGTTGTTCTAAATGAGAATTTTTTAACGCAGGTAGCGACACGTTTAGCCCCGCAAAATGACTAAGTATTATTGCGGATTGGTATAATTCATATAAGGCTGTAAATCCACACTATGTTTGCAATTGATAATATCATTCTCGTTAGTGCCATTTTAATTTTACTTGGAGTGATCTCGAGCAAGTTATCTGCACGCGTTGGCTTACCGGTGCTAGTACTATTTTTACTTGTAGGTATGCTCGCAGGTGAAGACGGTATTGCAGGTATTTCATTTGATAACGCAGAGGCAGCACATGCTCTGGGTACTCTCGCGCTTGCCATTATTCTATTTGATGGCGGCTTACAAACGCCTACCAGTTCAATTAAACAAGTGTGGAAACCCGCGTCTGCTTTAGCAACCGTCGGGGTGTTATTTACCGCTGTAATTACAGGCCTTGTGGCCACTTATATTTTAGATCTGCCCATATTACAAGGTGTATTACTGGGTGCTATTGTTGGCTCTACAGATGCCGCAGCAGTGTTTGCGCTTTTACGAAGTGCGGGTATTCACTTAAATAAAAAGCTTAAATCTACCCTTGAAATAGAAAGTGCCTCGAACGATCCAATGGCTATTTTTCTAACGGTTGGTTTGTTAGAAATGCTCGTTAATGACATGCCAATAGGGATGGAGTTACTGCAGTTATTTGCTCAGCAAATGGGTGTAGGCGCTATTTTTGGTCTTTTAATCGGTAAAGTATCGGTTTGGTTTATTAATCGAATTAAGTTAAATGCATCGGGTTTATATTTAGTCATGGTAACCGCATTCGGACTCCTCTCTTTTGGTCTTTCTGCAACGCTGGGCGGCAGTGGATTTTTAGCGGTATTTATAACGGGTGTTATTTTAGGTAACAGCAAATTTGTATATAAACGCGGTATTTTTCTGTTTCATGACGGCTTAGCATGGCTTGGGCAAATAACCATGTTTGTTGTATTAGGGCTCCTTATTAACCCATCGTCATTGGTTGATGTATGGTTAGAAGGATTGCTTATTGCACTGGCACTTATTTTTGTTGCTCGCCCATTAGCTGTAGCGCCTATTTTAAAACTGTTTGGCTTTAATAATCGCGAAACTTTGTTTGTATCTTGGGTTGGCCTTAGAGGCTCAGTACCCATTATTTTAGCTATATTCCCATTACTATTTGGCCTTTCAGGGGCAGAGCTTATTTTTAATGTGGTTTTTTTCGTGGTGTTAATTTCAGCCACGTTACAGGGTTCAACAATGCCTTGGATGGCTAAAAAACTAAATTTAGTAGAGCCGCCACCTGATCTCGCTGCTGCAACGCTCGAAATCACAGCACTAAACGATATTGATATAGAAATTGTAGAATACACTTTAAGTGACGTTTCGCGGGTTTCTGGGCGCAGCTTGTCACATGCTGCACTTCCTGAAAGTGTGGTTGTTGCTATGATCACACGGGGTCCGTCAATCATACCGCCACGGGGTTCAACTAAGTTAAAACCAAACGATCATTTATTTGTTGTTTTAAAACCAGATAACCGACCTTTTGTTGATTTAGTTTTTACAGCAACCGATAAAACAAATCATCATGATAGCCACTTAGCGCACAACGAACTTAAAGTGAAAGGAGTAACGTTGGTAGGCGATATATTTTACTCTTATCACATGCACATAGACGCCCCTGAGGGCATAAGCTTGGAAGAAGTGATTAACCAAAAGCTTTCAGGAGAAGTCAGTAAAGGCGATATTGTTGTTATTGGTAATGTGCAAATACGCGTTATAACCATGGTACATACACGCATAGTGACCATTGGCTTAAAGTATTTAAACAATCCAGAAAAGCGACTTTTAAAGCAGTAATCATTAACAATGATTTATTTAGCGCTAGGCTCACATTTTTAACGGACGTAGATACCATCTCTTCTAACCAGCCTCAAGCTTTCTTTAAATAGCTTGAGGCTGGTATTCAGTTTGATTCTTCACA
>NZ_JADYXE010000083.1:0-7571 GCF_015864465.1 Pseudoalteromonas sp. SWN29 | reverse complement strand
ATCTCCTAATTGAAATTCAGAAATAGCTTAATCGGTTTGACGAGTTACTGGCAGGTGCACTTTGCTAGACGCTTACACTGTACTGAGTTGAGACTAACTATATACCTGCTAAATCGCGCTCGGTAATACACTCACCCGACGCCATTTCAAACTCACGGCAAACTAATGGGCGGTTTTCGTAAATAGAGCACATAAGCGTATTACGGTCGAGTGCTTGGCACCAGCCGTCGTCTGCGCGTTTCATTACTTCGCTGCCCCATTTATCGTATTCAATATAATGAAATGGTACGCCGGTGTCGGTCACTATGCGCACTTCTAGCTGGCAACAACAGGCTTGGCAGTTAGCACATGTAACGGGCTCTGGGGTAGTAGCAATATTTTCAACGGGAATAACAATTTGAGGCATAGTGGCTTACTTTTTAGAATAAGCCACTAGGATACAGTAACTAATTTAACGCGCTAGTAGTTTTGCTTTAATATCGCTGTAACGCATTTGCTCGCACAGCGCAAAACCACTCAATTGGCGCACTTTATTACGTGCAAATAACGGCACACTCATCCCCGCTAAAAAGCGGCATTGGGTTTCAACACCCACATTATGATTACCTTTGCCTGCCATATGCGCTAAAAACTCATCTACCTTTTGATAAATAAGTTGCTCGTCAATATATGCTGGCTCTATAGAGTATTCAAGCTTAACTGCATGCCCTCTACACACACTACAATGCCCACATTGCTGTGGTGCATTTTGATCGTCAAAATAGCGCGCCAAGTTATAGCTTAAGCAACTTTGTAGCTCAAAAAAGCGCACCAGTGCAGCAATACGTTTAATTTCGGCTTGTTCTTTGTCGGTAAAGTAGTCGTGAAGTTGCTGGGCAAGCTGCGGGTTATTTATAACCTCTTCATGCACTTTGTATACTTGGGTAATACGTTTGGTTTCGAGCGTTATTAGGTTTTTTTCGGCTAGGTAGTCAAGCGCTGCCACTACGCGTTTTCGATCAACCTGCGCAGCTTGTGTAAGCGAGTCAAAATTTAGCGTGCCCCATATTTTTTTAAAATCGGTATGGCTAAATATTTGCGTTAAAAACGCTTGGCGCTGATCGTCAAACTGGTTTAGTAGCTCGTTTTTATCAATCAAAAATTTATATTTAAAATCAGCGTAGTAAGCATATTGCGGCGTTATTGCGCCTTGCATTTCTAGCTGTACGAGTAAGGTTTTAAGGGCCAGTTGCCTAATATTACTTTCGCTTGAAAGGCTATATTCTTGCATTTCCCATTGCTGGTGGCTTTGGCGAATATCGTTAATTACGTATTCAATACCGCTAAGCTCTGGGGTGTCGCCATATACAAAGTTTTCGACTGTGTTTAGGCCATCTAAATTAGCAAGCGTGTAGCAGTTTGACGGGTTACCATCGCGCCCTGCTCGGCCAATTTCTTGGCTGTAATTTTCTATCGATTTAGGTAAATCGTAATGTATAACAAAACGAATATCCGATTTATCAACGCCCATACCAAAGGCAATGGTTGCTACCACTACGTTAATTTTACCGCCCATAAAGTCATCTTGAATTTGCCAGCGTAGCGTATCTTCAAGCCCTGCGTGGTAAGCAACAGCATGAATACCTTGCGCACTGAGCGTGTTTGCTACTTGCTCGGCACTTTGCTGCAGCGTTACATACACAATACCAGGGCCACTTTGCGCACGTACAATGTTAGCAAGTTCGGTGTTTTTATCGGCGGTTTTAACGCTCAGCACGCTTAAATCTAAATTAGCGCGGTAAAAGCCCGTCTGCACAATGCACTCAGGGGCAATAGCAAAACGCTCTGCCATATCGCGTTTTACTTTTTTAGTGGCCGTTGCCGTAAGTAACAACACTAAAGGAATATTAAGCTCTTCGCGGTAACGCGGCAACTTAAGGTAGTCGGGCCTAAAGTTATGGCCCCATTCTGATATACAGTGCGCTTCGTCTACCACTAACATAGAAAGCGCAACTTGGCTTATAAACTCTCTAAAACGCTCGTTTTTAAAACGCTCAACCGACACCATTAATACTTTAATTTTACCATTTCGAACATCGTTCATTACCGTGCTGCTTTGCATTTGATCTTGGCTCGAATCAAGGCTTGCAGCGTAAATACCTTTGCTATTTAAAAAGCTAATTTGATCTTTCATCAATGCAAGTAAAGGCGATACAACTAAGGTTAAATTTGGTAAATGCAACGCAGTTAGCTGGTAGCACAACGATTTACCCGAGCCCGTAGGAAATATAGCCAACGACGACTGACCATTTAAAAGCTGCTCAATAGTTTGTTGTTGGCCTGTTCTAAATTGGCTAAAACCAAAGTGCTGCTCAAGTGATTGAATTAGTGGCGTGGTCATAAATGTCCTTTTGGTGTTTTAACAGCAATTTAACTGCACAGCTAAACGATAAAAAAGTGAGTATAACTTATATGCCTTTATTCAGCATTTTTTGCTGACATATCCTTTATTTAGGCGCAGACTAATAGCGTAAAAATAAACAGTCACGTTTGCCAAAAATAACTTTTTGCCATACCCAAGTAACCTCAAAACACTAAAAATAATACAGATTATTTGGGTATATTATTTTTGAGGGCAACGTTATGAATATTACTACACCTAAAATTGTCGTTATTGGCGGTGGTGCTGGCGGATTAGAACTCGCAACGCAATTAGGTCATAAACTAGGAAAGAAAAAACAAGCAGAAATTCTACTAATAGACAAAAACCGTACCCACATATGGAAGCCGTTACTGCACGAAGTAGCGACAGGCTCTATTGACCCTGATTTAGATGGCGTTGTGTATTCAGCCCATGCCGCAAAACATCATTACAACTTTCAACTTGGTACTTTTTGCAACATAGACCAAAGCAATAAAACAATTACCCTTGCACCACTTAACGACGAATTAGGCCACACTATTTTACCTGGGCGTACCGTGCGCTACGATCACCTTGTTATTGCCATTGGCAGCGTAAGTAACGACTTTAATACCCCGGGTATAAAAGATCATTGCTACTTTTTAGATTCAAGCCAACAAGCAGAGCGCTTTCAGCACTCATTACTCGACAGCTTTACCCGCCTTCATCAAGACGACAATCAACAGCAATCACTTAATATTGCCATTGTAGGTGGCGGCGCTACGGGCGTTGAACTCTCGGCTGAGCTTTATCATGTGTCTGAGCTATTAAAGCTTTATGGCTTAACAAATATGTCGTCAAAACGATTACATATTCATTTAATAGAAGCCGGCCCACGTATTTTACCAGCATTACCAGAGCGTATTGCCGTTAGTGCCAAACGCGAGCTATTAAAGCTTGGCGTAAACGTGCGCGAGCAAACACAAGTAAAAGAAGGTACCGCACAAGGCTTTATCACCAAAGACGAAGAGCATATTGATGCCGATATAATGGTGTGGGCAGCAGGCGTAAAAGCACCTGATTTTATAAAAGACTTAGGTATTTTTGAGCTTACTCGTAGTAATCAAATTCAAGTAAACGAGTTTTTACAAAGCACCGTTGACGAAAGCATTTTTGTATTAGGCGATTGCTGTGCATTTACCCAAGCCGACGGCAAGCAAGTACCGCCACGCGCACAATCGGCGCACCAAATGGCGTTATGCGTCGAAAAAAATCTCATCGCCACGTTAAAGCAGCAACCACTACATGGCTTTAAATACAGCGACCATGGCTCGTTGGTTAACTTATCGAGCTACAGCACCGTGGGTAACTTAATGGGTAACCTAACCAGCAACACCTTTTTTATTGAAGGTAAAATTGCCCGCTTTATGTATATATCTTTATACCGTATGCACCAGCGTGCTATACACGGCAGCGCAAAAACCTTTGCATTATGGATAAGCGAAAAAGTGCTGCGAGTAGTGCGCCCTAAAATGAAATTGCATTAACTCTATACTAAATTAAAGACAGTAATGCGCTGTAAGCAGTCGTACTGTCTTTAATTTTTAACATTGTCTGTGTAGAGTATTTAAAACAACTAAGGGAATTGGGTTATGACGGGTAAAACGCTAATTTTTAACTTTGACGGCACAGGAAACGAGCCCCGTGACGCAGAACAATTTAGCTCAGAGCATTTTAAAGAAGACTCTAATATTACCAACATTCTAAAATTGCATTTACTGCTTGGCGGTAAATTAGAAGACTCCCCCGTTACTCCTTTTGCTAACCAACTCAGTTTTTATTATCAAGGTATTGGTACTAAAGGCAGCCGCCTTAAACGTATTTTAAACCAAACCCTTGCACCTCGCGGTGACGACGTAGCCAGTATTTTAAATCAAGCGTTAAGCGACTTTAAAGATCACTACCTAATAAGCGATACCATACTGCTAACAGGTTTTAGCCGAGGCGCCGCGCTTGCAAGGCGTTTTGCCAAAATCCTAGAACCTTTAATTGCTGATAATGTTTACGTATGTGTGTTTGATACCGTCGCCTCTATTGGCTTATCAAAAGTAAGTAAAGCCACACGTGGCGCAGAGCACGTTATTTTTGAAAACCACACCATTGCCAACAACATTACTCACGCGCTGCACTGCGTAGCCCTTGACGAAAAACGCCGCGCCTTTGAACCCACACTCATGAACCATCAAAACAATATTACCGAGCTATGGTTTGCAGGTGCGCATTCAGACATTGGCGGTGGTTACTACCGCGATGGCCTAGCCGATATTAGCTTGCGCTATGCACTTGAATGGTTAATAGAACAACCGCTTAATATTTCGTTACTCACTAGCCACGATATAGATTACGAAACCCTACTCCCCGACAGCAACTTAGTAGCACAAGATGACGTAACCGTAACGCCCGATCCGCTCGCATTAAGTCATCAACAAAATTACTTTTGGTTTAACCCGTTTTTTAAATTAGTAGATAGAGAGTGCTATGTATTAATTGATGACCAAGCCAGCAAACTTGAGCCTTTAGTGCACTACAGCGTAGCCGAACGCATTAATAAACTAACCAGTTACCGCCCAGAATCGCTTAAAAAACTGCATTACAAAATTAGCTACAACGACAGTACCACGCTTAGCTTTATTGGTTTAAGCCAACATATAGAACTGGCTAATCAAAACATGAGTGTGCTGAGCATTAACCAAAGCCAAAATATAGTGGTATTTGCCTCTGAGCAATACAACACAACTGGCCTCATGCTAGAGCAAGGCGCTACGTACCGCTTTACCCCATACCCAAATCAATACTGGTTTGACGATGGCATAAAGTGCACGCCATTAGGCTGGAACCGAGACAACGTTCAACTTGGCGTAAAAGAAATCCCAATGGCTGTACTTGAACCATTTAGACGATTTCCTCGCGCACAATGGTTTTCACTCATTGGTGCTATTAATAAAAACGACGACCACCTTTTTGAAATAGCCAACGGCGCCGACATTAAAATAGATAAATCAGGCGAGTTTTGCCCATTTGCAAACGACCTAAGCCGCTTTTACGGTGCTAATGCGGGTAAAATAAAAGTGAAAGTAACGCGGTTGGAATAAGTGGTAACCGAAACTTTTAAATTGTAGGCGGGAGTTTACTTCGCGAAAAAAGCGAAGCGTTTAAATTGTAGGCGGGAGTTTACCTCGCGCAAAAGCGAAGCATTTAAATTGTAGGCGGGAGTTTACCTCGCGCAAAAGCGAAGCTTTTAAGTTGTAGGCGCGATTTTACATCGCGCTTTGCCCTCTAGTAACTGGCTCATAACTCCCAATCAACGCTACAAAGCCCACCCAAACACCTGTAGGCGCTCAGCTTGCTCGCGCGAAAAGCAAAGCTTTTAAATTGTAGGTGCGATTTTACATCGCGATTTGCCTTTATAAAAACACCCGCGAGGTATAAAACCTCACCTACATTAATTAAACCACTGCACTCAACAAAACCGTAGGTGCGATTTTACATCGCGCTTTGGCTTTTAAATAAGGCCAAGCTAAACACCCGTAGGCGCTCAGCTTGCTCGCGCGAAAAGCGAAGCTTTTAAATTGTAGGTGCGATTTTACATCGCGCTTTGGCTTTTTAAAAACACCATGCGAGGTATAAAACCTCACCTACAACAAATCAAACACCTATTCGCCTCACATAGTGAGGCGAATAACGATTTAATTGCCTCATTGGGCAACCTTGTAACGTGTACTACGCCCACCTGCGGCGGTTTTTGTTAAAAATCCAAGCGTTTGCAAGTCCGATAAATGGCGTGTTGCGGTTGCACGACTAACCTTAGCCACCTTTTGATACTGACTCGCGCTAATACCCTGTTCAAATTGGCCATCAAGTAACTTATTAAGCACTTTTACTTGCTGCTCACCTAGCTTTGTTTGATCTTTATTTGCCCAGTAATTGGTTTTAAAAATTGTTTGCTCAATATTATTAAGCGTATGGTGTATCGCATTATTGAGCGTACGTAAAAACCACTTAATCCACTTTGTAATACAAAGATCTCCACGTTGAGTCGCTTCAAGCACCTCGTAGTAGCTTTTTCTGTCTTCTAAAATAGCCACCGACATAGCGTAAAATCGAATTGACTCAGCATGTTCTTGCGCTAATGCTAGGTCGGTTATAAGGCGTGTAATACGCCCATTACCATCCTCAAGTGGATGTATTGTTACAAACCATAAATGTGCGATAGCTGCCCGAATAAAAGGGTCTATTTGTGATTCGTTTTGCGTATTGTTAAACCACTTAAAAAATAGCGAAAGCTCTTTATTTACTCGCTCTTTAGGAGGCGCTGTAAAATGTAATACCGGTTTATCTAAACGCCCCGACACCACTTGCATTGGCTCGTCACCACGCAATTGCCCGCCCTCAATTTTAGTAAATAAGCTTTGCTCACCTGCAAACAATAAGCGATGCCAATTAAGCACTCGTTCTAAATTAAGCGCAGAATCTGTGTTATTTATTGCATCAAGCATAATCTCTGCAAGATTATCGCTTTGCACAGTTGTTGGGTAAGGCTGCTCATTAATATTGAGCTTTTTAGCAAGTGAAGAGCGAACCGAAAATGCATTAAGCTTTTCACCCTCAATCGCACTGGAGTGAATAATATTTGCTAGTAAAGTATCAAGAGCTTGCTGCTTTTGTTGAGCACTTTGCACGCCCATACGCCCTACTAATAGACCTTGATTATATGAAAGCTCCCTTAGTAAAGGAGCAAGTGCAGCAGCATCCCACGTAAAGTTAGGCCAGTTTTGCTGTTGCCATATCCACATAGTCTTTAGTCCTAAAATTAATTATCTTCAGTTTATGTTATTTATTTGCCTCATGCAATGAGGCAAATAGCAGAGTTAATTGCCTCATTACTTTTAAGGGCTACATAGAACAATAATGCATTTTTCAATGGTGAAAACAATCCATTTTTAAGCGAGGTATAAAACCTCACCTACATTAATTAAACCACCACTCTCATCAAAACCGTAGGTGCGATTTTACATCGCGCTTTGGCTTTTAAATAAGGCCAAGCTAAACACCTGTAGATACCATCTCTCATTTTAAGCTTCAAGGTCGTATTTAACTTTCTTGGAGCTTAAACGCTTCTTGGTTTTTTATT
>NZ_JADYXE010000082.1:0-7817 GCF_015864465.1 Pseudoalteromonas sp. SWN29 | reverse complement strand
TCGAGCGGGGGTCAATGTTTTATTTCAGCTTTTTGACAATTAAATGAATTTAGTATGAAAGCTATACAAATAAAGGGTTGCGAGGCTTTTTCTGCCTATAAAACAACCAATGTATGAGCGACAAAACTATGTGCATACATAAAATTATATTATTTGGCTCTGTTAGGTTAAGCCAACTAAAGTTAGTCAGTTGGCTTTTGATAAAATATTGCGTATGTCGTTAATTAAAAGCTGTAATTAAAGCCTGCGTAATAGCGCCGACCCGAATAGCTCGAGTTAAGTAATCGTGCATCGGTATCATCACCTAAACGCGTTACCGATTCCGACTTAGTTAAATTAATAACAGCAGCTGTTAAGCTTAGCCCTTCATACAAATTAACCGATGCATTAACGTCAACTTGCTCGTACGGATCTTGATATACATTTAAACCACTATTAAGGCCTAATACTGTCTCCCCTCGTTTGTTATAAGAAGCGCGCACATTAAAAGCGTCACCTTCATAATAAACAGAAGTGTTGTACTGATACTTTGCACTACCTATTAATGCCGACTGACCAAACTCTTCACCATTTACAGTTACATCTGCTTTGTTAGTTTTGTTATAGGTGTAGTTTGCGTAAAAGCCAAAACCATTATCAAAAGCATGCTGGATAAATACTTCCGCGCCTTTAGATACCGCATCGGTACCATTACCTACAGTGCTGTACGGGGCTATATTAATAATACCGGCATCCACTATGTTATTTTTACCGGCAAAACTTTGCTCTACATCTATTACCAGTGGCACAACAAAGTTATCTACTTTTTTATGAAAAAGCGCCAATCCAATAGCAGAACCCTCGCTGTAATAATACTCAATAGATAAATCTGCTTGAACTGATTCAAATGGTTTCAAGTTTTTATTACCGCCACTACCGCTAAAACCAGGCAATTCATTAAATGCAGCTCTATCATCGGCCCATTCATCTGATACAAATGTAATACGTTGCTGCGCACCTAAATCGCTGTAATCAGGACGAGACATTACTTTTGCTATTGCCCCACGTATAACTAAATCGTCAGTTGCATCCCACGCTATATTAAAGCTGGGTAGTATTTGAGTATCTTTGTTTTGCTGAGTGACTAACTGATAGTCTTCTACAAAACGTGCGTCACCCGTTACTGGCTCACCTGTTGCGTCATTTGTGTGATCTAATTGGTAGGTATATAAGTCGGTAGATGAAGTAAATGTTTTAGTTTGTACTACGCGTACGCCCAAATTACCTCTTACTTCACTAAACTCAAAATCGCCTTGAATATAAAAAGCAGATATTTTTTCTTCAATGTCGTAAACAAAGTTATCTTCAATACGTGTATAAGGAACATAGTTAGCAGTGACCATATCGCGGTATTTATCCCAATCGATACTTGGCATTTGGTTTATATCAAAACCACCTGCAATATTACTCTCACTCGTAAATACATTTTGAGCCAAAGGCATTCCACCATTCCACTGGTAGCTATCAAAACGCGTAATACCTTGCTCGCTTGCTTCCCCTGCAGCTATATCAAAATTAGGATCTAAAAAGAAGGTATTGCCAGTTTCACGATGAAGCATGGAGTTACGGTATTTGACACCGGTTCTAATTGTTTTTAAAAAGCCCCAATCAACATAAAAATCCACATCAGCTTGGTAATAATCTTCTTCTAACTCACTGCGTACAAAACTTGAGTTTGAAGAACCCGCATCACGACCGCCTCCAATACCATTTTGTAAGTTAGTTAATGTATTAGGGTCGATATTAAGTGATACATTATTTTGGTTCAGTGACCAGCCTGCCGTTTGAGCTGCATTTTGTAGAGTAGAGGCGTTTTCGCCGGCGTTTGAACTTTTATATGCAGCCTCCCAGCTTTCTTCTGGCCCTCCTTCTGATTTTGTATTACCCACAACAAAACGCGCTTTAAAATTATCGCCTTCATAAGTTAAATTAAAATCAAAGGTATCTGAAGTAGATTCTTCACGTACATAACTGCCGCGCATCCACGGAAACTGCATATCTTTTTCAATACCGCTTGCCATCGCATCGTATTGCATACCTGTGACAATAGTGCCCGACTCATCAAGATTTACATCAGTTAAAAAATCAGAATTTAAAGACCACTCTGGTATATCAATCACAGATTCTGTTCTGTCTTGCCCGAGCGTAAAGCCAAAGTAATTAAATCCAAGTTCTAAACGATTTGTTGGTCGCCATTGCGTACTAAATTGAATTCCTTCGCGCTCACGTTTTTCGTTAAGAACTGAACCTCGCACAACTTGTGGAAACCAAACGCCATTGTAACTATTACCGTTTGCATCATTAATAGCATCCCAACCATTATTGTTATCAACGGCGTTGCCATTTATATCTGAAGGTTGTCCACCGCCCGTATAGCGCCATACATTTGCATCAGTTCCGCTCGAAAGTGTTCTGTTTGTTCTTTCCTGATAGGTATAGCCAACTAATACACCAAAGTTTTCATCGTCGTTTTTCCATGAATATAAACCCGTAAACTGCGGTTCGTACTCTTTTGTAACATCAGCGTAAGTACTCTCTATATTAAATACACCTGAGTTTGCATCCATACTCAAAGGTTTTCGGCTATGCATTAATACAGTACCACCAACCCCACCTTCATCTAAGCGTGCCTCTGGCGATTTATAAACCTCTACACTTTCAATCATCGAAGACGGTAACAAAGCATAGTCAAATGAACGCGAAGGCTCACCCGGGGAAGACGCAATAAAATTACCATTAAGCTGTGTAAAAGTAAGTTCTGATGATAAACCACGAATACTGACTGACGAACCTTCCCCACCATCACGCTCAATTACCACACCGGGTACACGCTGAAGAGAGTCTGCTACATTTTTATCAGGGAATTTTCCAATATCTTTAGCGGTAATTGCATCAACCACAGAGCCAGACATACGTTTTACATCTAAGTTTTCGGCCATGCTTGAACGGATACCACGTACTTCTATTACTTCTATATCTTTTGTATGCCGCGAGTTTTCATTTTCTTGCGCAGCAAAAGCGTACGTAGAACCCAAAGCAGAAAAAATTGATACATAAAGTGACGACTTACACAATTTTGAAAAAGGAAAAGAGTTTATACTTGTTGCTATCATGTGAGAGGCTGTTCCATTTAAATCTGCTCGTAAAGCTAAAGCGAGAAGTTAGTCCTTTTACGCAAGTTATTTACGTAATGGCAAAAATTGCAGCCAATTTTACACAGCCAAACTTAACCGTTTGTTAACCAACAATATTAAATTAAATAAATGTCTCATTTAATAGTATAAATACTCATCAAATGAAAGTTAAAACCCTACATATACAATATCTAATCGGACGAAAAAAGAGTGTAATGACTTAATTTGTTGTAGCTGATCTTAGCTTCCCTTCCTATGATCGCATCTACACTGCCTATAAAATATTTGCTTAAAAGCAAAAAATAGTAATGCCGCTACTATAATCATACTCAGTTTGCCCGAATACAAACTCTCCTGCGGTCACTTTTTTATAAAAATAACAAAAAGCGGATGCACCAGTGCCGGTTTTCAAAGCGCTTTGTAAAGCTTAGTAACGTAATTACAGTGCGCAAATCATAAGAGTGTAAAAACAAAGGGGTATTATTAGGTGTGGTAGTTAGCAGCTTACATTTTAAAAACAAAGCTGCCGGATGATATTTAAAAAGTTGAAGACTTTAAAGAGTTGATGACTTTTCAAGCGTAGTAATAACGTCTGGAAGCTCAAGCAATGTAGGCTTCCCTCCTAAATAATTTGTATCTATATGGTAACTATTGCCAACCCAGAAAGGTGCTTTAGTTGAGTTATGTCCATGTATTGAAAAGTCGACTCCATAACTTTTAACTACCTTATTTTGTTTAACTACTTCGCGATCCCACAATAAAGATTGCACAATCATCGATTTATCATCAGGGTAATTCTCCCAATCCCACGATTGCGGAAATGTATGAGACAACCCAATTTTATAGCCGCGATATTCAAGTACTATCGAAAGCGGCTTTGTTAGTAACTCATCACACATAACATCGAGCTTTTCACTCGATATCGACTTGTGCCAACTGCCACCATTGTCCGTCCATAATTTAAAAGCGGCAGCATCATTACTTAGTAACGACTCCAACATTAAATGCTCATGATTACCTAATATCAAACATGCCTTAATTTCGTGTAAGTACGTAAATAAATCATATGTTTTATCCCCGCGATCAACAAAATCGCCTAAGCAAAACAAAGTATCTCTCTCGGGGTTAAAATTTACGTTATTAAGTGCACTTTTTAACGCTGGTAAATCACCATCAAGATCGCCAATTACAAATACTCGGCACTTATCATTTATGAATACGGCTTGTTTTGAAGATACAGCCTGAATAGCGTTAATACCTATATTCAAAATAGACTCCTATAGAATGCAATCTAAAACTTAGATTAATACTTGAGTTTATAAAGCCTTAAGGTAACACAATATAATTGATAATTAATGAGGTAATAAGGTTTGGTTGAAATTGAAATACATAACAGCCAACTTTAGCTACAAGCTAATTGAGCTTTGTTGAGTAATATTTTTAGCTTATAGTAAGAAGTTAACTAGCTAATACCTAGGCAAGCTATTAGCTAGTTAACAGCACATATTTATCAGCCAGTTCATCTAAGCTTTCACGCTTATTAGGATCAGGCTTTATACAGTCAATAGGGCAAACACTTACGCAAGTAGGTTTCTCATAATGCCCCACACATTCAGTACATTTACTAGCATCAATTTGATATATTTTAGCCCCCATATAAATAGCCTCATTAGGGCATTCAGGATCGCACATGTCGCAGTTAATGCATTTACTATTTATGAGTAAAGCCACTTTTTAGCCTTTCCAATTAAAATCATTATAAAACATAAATATAGAGTTAAAACAAATGTTTTTTGACTACTTTTAATACAAGCCCAGTTCAATAAAAAACCTTTATTTTTCATTAAATCGTAGCACACATTCGTAACACACCATTTTATTTTTAGGTGTAAATTACAGCCGCGAATTATGCCTATTCTTCTCTGTTGCTTTGTTGATCTCAATCAATAAAGAAACAGAGAGGCCTTTATTTGTATAGGTTATAACAAAGCTAATAAATTTTTATCTAAATCGTCCTGTGGTAGCGTTTACACATAGCTATATACCGCGGTCTTTGCTTGCAAACCCTATAAAGTGCTTTTACTAGGTGGTGCAGATTGATTTCTTATAAAAGCGGGGATATCAAAAATATCAGATGCCTTTGGCTTAGTGGCGACTACTTTAGAGCTTGACTGACCTGTAGTGTCATCAAGTATCATTTTTGAACTCGCGCCCGTAGCAATAACCAGTAGCTCATAATTGGTTGCTAAGTTTTCAATTTTTGAAACACCACAAATAACCAACGCATTTGGGCTTACCTGCTGGCGCACAGTATCTGTAATTAAATTATAACTTCCTAAAGAAATTTCATCTTTGCAGTTTACTTGTATTATCACCCCCGTACTTGACGACATATCAACTTGATTAACTAGCGGGTTGTTTAACGCCGCATCAAGCGCAGTAGTGAGTTCACTTTCTTCATCGCATTTACCAACACCCAGTACCGCATCGCCCTGGCAATCCATAATTTTGGCAAAATCGTTTAAATCAACGTTTATTAAGCCTTGAAAGCACAGCATATCGATTAATGATTTTATGAGTGAGTGGAGTATTTGGTTTGAGTATTTAAACGCATCAAATAAGCCAATATCGTTACCTAGCACTTCAATGAGTTGATCGTTTGGGAGAGTAATAACAGCATTAGCATGTTCTTTAAGTTCATTTAAACCTGCTTGCGCTATATTACTCCTAAACTGCCCTTCACTGCTAAATGGCAATGTAGCAACAAATATAATGGGTTTACCTTGCTCACTAGCAAGCTCTGCAATATACGGGCTAGCGCCAGTCCCAGTACCACCACCCAACCCTGTTGCACAGAGTATTATATCGCAGCCATTAATGAGTGTTAAAAGCTGCTCTTTGCTCTCTTCTGCCGCTTGCAGCCCAACTTTAGGGTCGGCTCCTGCGCCATACCCATGAGTTAACTCAGCACCTATAAGCACAGCTTCATCACTTTGCGTATGCTCAAGCACCACTTTGTCGGTATTAACACTGTACAAATGCGCCTGTTCAGATTCACGTTGTTCAAAAATACTGTTTAGCGTATTACAGCCACACCCACCAATACCAAATACACCAATCGATAAACCATCATTTTGTTGAATTAATTGAAACATAACTACTCCTTAACTTTAAAAGGAGCATAGCAAACAGATGCGTCAAATTTTGACGCACCTAAACATTTAAATTAATTAGAGATAGTTTGTAGTAGCCTCTTTAAGCTTGCTAACAATTCTTTGCCGCAGCTTTTCAGGTTTAATAACTTCAAGCCAATGAGCACATTTAAATAGCTCATCAGTCAATTGCTCGGTATCAGTAGTTTGATAGGTTAGTAATACATTTTTATCGTCAATATGTTGCTTGTCAGTCAGCTCGCCAAGTTCAATAAATCCTTGATTAACCGCCGAATGGCTAGGCACTTTCACAACTAACTCAATCGCTTCTTGCGACATGCCTTTATTAATCGCACTACGCAGCGACTTTAATTGCTCAGCGCTTGGCTCACGTCGTGTTTTTTGCAAGATGTGTACATTGCGGATGCGGTAAACCGGCATCTGATAGCACTTATCGTGAAGCTCCCCCACCATAAACTGCGCCATTAAAACGCCGCCTTGCTCAACTAAATTATAAAAACTCAATTCAGCAAACTTAAGCCAATGTGCCTCATCGTACAGCACTCTATAAAGCTCAGCGCTCACTGCACGCCTATGGTTAATCGCATGCTCAATTTGCGCAACTAACTGAGTATCAATATTCACTTTTAACGAAGATTTTGGCAGGGTTGCAAGCCAATTAGGCACATAGCCATTAAAACGTTTAAGCGCTTGCTCTACTTTAATATGCACAGACTGCTTAACATCACTCGGGACAGATTGCGGTAATAACTGCTCTAACAGCAAATAATGCTCAGCGACTTCACTGCTCATAACTTTTGCGTTACCACCTCGCCACTGAGCATTGATAGACCAGCCATACGGCTTACTCCGCGTATCTTTTTCAAGGCCAAAACAACCTTGGTCGTAGAGTGATTGGAGATCGCGTTGGAGCATGCGGGTTGTTACTTGAAAGCCTTGCTCTAATAGCTTAGCTTTCAGTTCAATGGCTGACGTACGAAAAGGTCTAACAGGTATACAATTTAAGATAGCCTCATATCGTAAAACTTGCATAGCCAAATCTATTTATTAAACACTTATGCTAAAGACACTAATTAACAACTTTTCGTCGTCATTAAACCCATATGGTTGTGCATCTTCTAACAAGCTATATCTAACACTCACGTTTGCTTTACCTTCTAACTGTGTACTAAGGTAATCTAACCTTTTATCTATTAAATCACTCGCTTTTGTACTTTTGAGAGTTTCTTTGAGGCGCCTAACACTAACGATATAACCTGTTTGCAATCGCTTAGATCCATGTTCGGCATCTGCTAATACATAAATTCTCTTTGCCTCTTTCAACAACTCCTTTTGACTAATTGATCGCTTAACTTCAATAACATGCCTTATTCTTTTTGATTTACGACTAATTACGGCGTTTTTCAAGACAGTTGTCGCCTAAATTGTTAAGCAGCTTCTTTGTGTTGCTCTGGATTTAACTCCACAGCGC
>NZ_JADYXE010000081.1:0-8716 GCF_015864465.1 Pseudoalteromonas sp. SWN29 | reverse complement strand
CTCTGGTTGGGTACGAGCTCACTGTCTTCCCGATGTGACAAGTGCTAGCTAAACACTCATCAAGAAGAGATACAAGGTTGGGTAGAGCGAAGCGAAACCCAACACGCTTTTGAGTTGGCATTTTTAGCTATCAGCAGAAAAGTTACTTAAAAACGCGATTTGATATCGCGTTTTTTGTTTTTTAATAAAATATTGAAAAGTGTCATAAGTGTCAGATATATTTAGTATTTAAAGGAGTAATAACTTGTCAAATATCGGTTTAACTAAGAATGAAGTTGAGGAAGATAAACATCAAGAGGATGAAGTTTTTTTCTCAGTAGATGTCGTTATTAATAACTTTATACATAGAGTGTTGGATATAGAGGATTGCGCTAGTAATTTTATTACGTTAGCAGTAAGTAACTATCAGGCAAATGCAGAGCGTTTAAAATTAGAACTTGCCGAATGTCAGGACCTTCTAAAATCGGAGGAAGAGCAAGAAAAAAAACTTATTGCTGTTAGGCGCTTTCGTCAGTGTGATAGAGAAGTAGAGCGACATAACAACTCTAACCCTGTTGAGGTTTTGGAGAAGAGTTTATTTATTAGCTTATTCTCTGCATTCGATAAATATATCGGAGATTTAATCGCGGTTATTTACTCGATAAATCCAGAATTATATAAAAATATAAACAGAGAAATACAATTATCTGAAGCACTTACTTACAATTCTATAGAAGAGTTGAGGGAAGTTATTTTAGATAAAGAAATTGAAACAATAAAAAGAAAAAGCTACATAGAACAGTTTAATGACCTTGAAAAAAGATTTTCAATTAAGCTAACTAAATTTGAGGCGTGGCCAGTTTTTATAGAAATGTCCCAAAGACGAAATTTATTTACTCATTGTGATGGTATTGTGAGTAAACAGTATCTAGATATATGTAAATCAGTAGGGTATAAGTCGAAAAATATTCCTTCAGTAGGCGAACAATTAAAAATAGGTGGTGAATACTTTTATCACTCTTGTCATATCATGGTTCAAGTTGCTGTTATGTTAGGACAAACACTTTGGAGAAAAACTTCACCGGGGTGCATATCTGAAATAGATGAAAGCCTAAATTCTTTGATATTTGATTTCTTACATACCGAGGATTGGGGGAAATCAATAACATTATGTAAGTATGCTAAAGATTTGCCAAAAATTTCAGATGATCTAATGGAAAGGATGTTTTCGATTAATTACTCTATTGCGCTTAAAGCCATTGGAGAGAATTCTGCGGCAAAAAAAGTATTAGATACGAAAGACTGGACAGCAACCACTTACGACTTTAGGTTAGCATATGCTGTGATATGTGATGATTTTGAAGAAGCAGGCAACTTAATGTGTCGCATTGGTAAAGAAGGAGATTTGATTTCTGAAATGGCCTATCATGATTGGCCATTATTTAGAGATTTCAGAGAAAGCACTGAATTTTTTGAAAGTTATGAAAAAGTTTTCGGTTATAAATATACTTCGAAATTAAACTCTATAGTCGGTAAAAAAGATTCAGAAATATCTGAATTAGCAGTGGCTAATGAAGATTGAGATTTATTATTATTTTCAATAAGGATTCTCTCCCATCGCCACTACCACACAAAATATCCTTAAATCTAATTCCAATTGGTGATACTGCGGCTCCATGTGGCAGCAAAGTTGGTAAAAGCCTTTGTTATGGTCTTTCTCTTTAAAATGGGCGAGCTCGTGAACTACTAATGCTTTCAGTAGTAGCTCGGGGGCGCGCAGCAAGTCGCTGTTAATCGCTAAATCGTGCTTACGGGTTTTACCTTGCATACGGTAAGTGTGCGTACCAAGTGCGTTGGTGACCATGTCGCCTTGTTTTTTAAATGCAGCGCGACCAAACGGCGGGGCGTTTTTTAAATATTGTTTTTTAAGTTCGGTGGCGTAGCTATAAAGTAGCTTATCGCTGGTTATGGTATGCGCTTGCGGGTATTTTTTAAGTAAGTAGTTACTTACCTTTTTGTTGTTGATTAGGCTTAATACCTGCTCAACAATGTTTGCAGGGTAGCCGGTAAAGTAACGTGCGTATTCACTCATTTATATTCTCTAATTTTATTGTTTAAAAAAGTGCCGGCTGGTGGGCTTCTTTTTCGCCAGTAAAGGGGTTTAATGCTTTGTGATTATAACCTAGGTCCTGGCAAAACTGGCGAGCTAATAACGGCGCTTCTCGGTTATCGGCGGTATGAAAAAACACATACGGTGTTTTACCTTCATCAAGCCATTGTTTTACTTTGCTCAGCCACGGCTTATAAAAGGGTTTATAGTCGTTTTGCAAATTGGCTATTACAAAGCGTGCCATAGGCTGCGAGCCTGTAGCAATAGCGTGCACTGGTAAATGAGGTTTTTTTTGCTGTGCATCTATTAGCGCTTCGGTTGTTGGTTTTACGGCAAATAGAGCGCGTGTATCCATTGATATGCGATTTATGTTGTTTGCCATTAATAACTGATTAAGCGCTATTTCGGCTTCACCTTTTTTGAAAAATGCAGTATGACGTACCTCTACACCGTAATTAACCTCTTTTGGTAATAGGCTAATAAATTGTGCGAGTTTGGGTAAGTCACCAGGACCAAATGCTTTAGGTAATTGCAGCATGATTTGCCCGGTTTTTTCTAAAATAGGGGAGAACAAGTTAAGCCAATCTGTAAGCTCGGTTTGTATATTAGTAAGGTGTAGTTCATGGCTAAAGCGACGATTAAACTTAAACGTAAATTTAAAATCGTCGGGTACGTTATTTGCCCAGCGCAATACGGTGCTTGGCGATGGATCGGCGTAAAAGCTGGTGTTGCCTTCAACAGAATTAAAATGTTGGGCGTATTGGCTAAGCATATCGGCGTTTTTACATTGGCTTGAAAATAAATTGCCTTTCCATGCATTACTCGACCACTGCGGGCATCCAATATATAACATACAAACTAGCGCCTTATTATAAAGTGGCGATAGTGTAGCAAATAACAAAACGAGCTGCTGTAAATTCAGGGGCAAAAGCGGCACACGCCCTAGCATCTTAATGTTAGTTGAGTATAATGCAGGGCTTAATTTGATTATTTTTAGATTGCTAGCGGCTTTATTTGTATTGTGGTGACCTGTTTTTTAAATCACACGCCTTAAAACAAATAAGTTTAGCCGTTTAAGCCTTTTATCTGACAGGAAAACTATGCGCTCTATATATTGCGGACAGCTAAATAAAACTCACGTAGATCAAGAAGTTGAACTATGTGGCTGGATCAACAAACGACGTGACCTTGGTGGACTTATCTTTGTCGATTTACGCGATAGAGAAGGTTTAGTACAAGTTGTATTCGACTCTGACATTGAAGAATTAATGAGTTCAGCTAATACACTTCGCCAAGAATTTTGTGTTCAGTTAAAAGGTGTTGTTCGCGCACGCCCAGACAGCCAAGTAAATAAAGACATGGCAACAGGGGAGATCGAAATTTTAGGTAAAGAGCTTAATATTATTAACCGCTCTGAGCCGCTTCCACTAGATTTTAACCAAGTAAACTCTGAAGAGCGTCGTTTAAAGTACCGTTACTTAGATTTACGTCGTCTAGAAATGAGTGACCGTATTAAATTACGCGCTAAAGCAAGCAGCTTTGTTCGTCGCTTTTTAGATGAAAACGGCTTTTTAGACATCGAAACGCCAGTACTTACTAAAGCAACGCCAGAAGGCGCGCGCGATTACTTAGTACCGAGCCGTGTTCATAAAGGTAGCTTTTACGCATTACCGCAGTCGCCGCAGTTGTTTAAGCAATTGTTGATGATGTCGGGTTTTGACCGTTACTACCAAATTGTTAAATGTTTCCGTGATGAAGATTTACGTGCGGATCGCCAACCAGAATTTACCCAAATAGATATAGAAACCTCGTTCATGAGCTCTGATCAAGTACGTGGTATGACTGAAAAAATGATCCGTGAGATGTGGCAAACATTGTTAAACGTTGATTTAGGCGATTTCCCAATCATGCCTTACAGCGAGGCAATGAGCCTTTACGGTTCTGATAAGCCTGATTTACGTAACCCAATGAAATTAGTTGATATTGCTGATTTAGTGAAAGACGTAGAGTTTAATGTTTTCTCTGGTCCGGCTAACGACGAAAAAGGCCGTGTTGCTGTATTAACAGTACCGGGTGGCGCTAAGCTTTCTCGTAAACAGCTTGACGATTACACTAAGTTTATTGGTATTTACGGCGCTAAAGGCATGGCGTGGATGAAAGTAAACGACCACACTGCAGGCGCTGAAGGCGTTCAATCACCAGTGGCTAAGTTTTTAAACGAAGACGTAATTACTAAATTGCTTGAGCGTACTAATGCACAGTCGGGCGATATTATTTTATTCGGTGCCGATAAGCGCAACACAGTAAATGAAGCTATGGGCGCACTGCGCGTTAAGATTGGTGTTGATTTAGAAATCACTAACCTTAATAGCTGGGCACCACTTTGGGTTGTAGATTTCCCAATGTTTGAAGAAGATGACGAAGGCACATTACATGCTGTACATCATCCATTCACTGCACCAAAAGATATTACTGCAAGTGAGCTTGAAGCAAACCCAGCAGCAGCAATTTCAGATGCCTACGACATGGTATTAAACGGCTACGAAGTGGGTGGCGGTTCGGTGCGTATTCATAATGCAGATATGCAAGAAACCGCATTTAGAATTTTAGGTATTAACGAGCAAGAGCAACAAGACAAGTTTGGCTTTTTACTTGATGCACTTAAATACGGCACACCACCACATGCAGGTTTAGCATTTGGTCTTGACCGTTTAGCAATGCTTTTATGTGGTACCGATAACATTCGTGACGTTATTGCTTTCCCTAAAACAACACAAGCATCGTGTTTATTAACTAACGCGCCAAGTAAACCTAACCTCGATTCGTTAGCTGAGCTTGCAATTAGTGTTGTAGAAAAAGAAGTATCAAGCGAAGAGTAATTTTTGCTTAGCTTTTAAGCTAAATTTAAAAACCCTTAAGTTATATGCTTAAGGGTTTTTTTGTGGTTAAATTTAAAGCAGTTTAAAGGTTTGTGCCGATTGCTATTATCCATATTGAAAAGGAGTTCTTATGTCATTTCATCTAACCTTATTTGGTGAGTTTTTAGCTTTTTTTATTATATTATGCATCCCTATTTTTGCTGTAATTAGCTACAAAATAGGTAAGCGTAAAAGTACTATGCCAGGTGTTTTAGCGTTTGTGGGTGGCTGTTTTGCGCTATTTCCATTGTTTGGTTTAATTTTTATTGCAGTGCTTGCTCTTAAAAAAGATTTACCTAAAAAGAATGGCTACGCAGGTTAAATCTAATAGGTAAATTGTGTTGTTAAGTAACAATAAACAGTATTTTGATGAGCAATTTAATGCTTTGCAGTACGCAGAGCAGCTAACTGAAAACTCTGAGTTTGAAGAATGTATATTTATTGATTGCGACTTTTCAGGGGGGCAGTTTAAAAATTGCCGATTTATAGAATGTAGTTTTAAAAACTGTAATTTATCGTCACTTAAATGGAACTACAGTTCGCTTGAAAATGTAAGTTTTAGCCACTGTAAATTAAATAGTTTGCAATGGGCTGATGTAGATTGGCCAGCGCTTAGTATTAACGCACCGGTGAGTTTTAATTATTGTGAGCTCAGTAATAGCTCTTTTTTTGAATTAACCCTCAAAGCCCTCAAACTAACACACTGCTTTGCCAAAAATGTTGATTTTAGACACGCTGATTTAAGCAGTAGTGAATTTACAGGAACAGATTTTCGCGATAGTGAGTTTTTTCAAACTAACTTAACAAAATGTGATTTTGTAGGTGCTACAGCGTTTAATATAGATTTGAATAATAATATCTTAGCGAATGCTAAGTTTGATCGCTTCGAAGCACTTAATTTGCTTACCAGCCTTAATATAGAACTATGTGATTAATTTAGTTTAATATAATTACATATCTAGAAGCGACAGCTTGGCTGGGCTTCTAGATACTGCGTGACTGGGTAATTAACGGCTTGGGCCATTTTTATTACGTGCACTGGCAAGCTGTCTTGCGATTTCTAATAACGCAGGTGAAATATCTTCAGCGCCATCTTTAATTAGTTTTGTAACGTCACCTGATGAAAACAAACCGTCACGTGGTGATTTAATACCTAACTCACGTACAAAATCCTTCGTTTTACCAGTGCTGCCTGTTTCGATGAACTTAAAAATAATACGTTCATTGTTATTTTTAGCAGGTGCTTTTAGTGTTTCGATTTCGTCATGTATTGCAGTTAGTTTGTCTTCTAGGATTTCTATACGTTCTTGAATGCTATTGTATGATTTCATTTATTGGATCTTTTACTAAATATATTAAAACAATGGCGACTATTATCGCATAGTTTGACAATAGAGAATGCAAACCTATAAAGTAAAAGTTATTTTTAATTAAAAACAATAATTTATATAAGTTTAAATATGCAAAAAGCACTTAAAAAGCTTTTTATGTTAAGCGCACTCACCTTAACTACATCAATAATAAGCACTACAAGCTATGCAACCGACGACGTTATAACCGATAAAAGCCGCAATCGCACTATTCCTATCAATATTACATTACCAAGTAACAATGCTAAGTGTACAGAGCAAGCAAAGTGCCCTGTGGCATTTATTAATGCGGGCTACGGTATTAGTCATAACAAGTATACGTTTGCCAGTAATGCGTTTAATCAACGCGGATACTTAACAGTAGCCGTTGCACATGAACTAAAAACCGACCCTTACCTAAACCGTGAACAGCCTTACTTAACAACGCGTATGGAAAACTGGCATCGTGGCGTAGTGACGCTTAAGTTTTTAGTTAATGAGCTAGCGAGTAAATACCCAGCGTACGACTTTACGAAACTCGCCTTATTTGGGCACTCAAACGGCGGTGATATTTCAGCGTTATACGGCTCTATTTATCCTAATGAAGTTAGCACTATTATTACGCTCGATCATCGCCGTATGTTGATCCCGCGCAATAAAAACATTCGCGTACTTACTCTACGGGGTAGTGATTACCCAGCTGATGCGAATGTATTATTAACGGCTGAGGAGCAGGGTGTTTATCCTGTTAAGCAAACACTAATAGAAAAATCTCGCCATAACGATATGTACGATGGCGGGCCAAAATGGCTGGTGGATAGAATGAGTAAAGAGGTAAAGGAATTTTTAGATAATTAGCCAAGATATAATCAAGCCAGCTTTAAGCTGGCTTGATATATAAAGGTTTAAGCTGACGCAAAACTTTGAGTGGTATTAAACAAAGCATGTATATTGTTGCAGGTTACCCTTGCGGCGTAGCAAACTGTTTTATTGGTCGTTCTTTTATTTCCATATCTTCAGTAGGAATAGCTAAAAGTGAATATCTGGTTCTTATGGTAATGATATCAGCAAATTTACCGTTAATGTACAAGTTGACGAACGGTGTAATCGTACTTACTAAGTATTTTTTTTCAGGGTTTAAAGCAAACCTTTCTTCCATGCCTTTTAGCTCAATAAACTTTACTTCAAGCGGTTCGAACTCTATAGAGGATAATTGCTTGTGAGCACGCCGCTGTCCTTGTATAGGTTGTTCAGGGACTTTTGCACCTGGATTTCCCGCTATTAATGAGAAGTATTCATCCACTTCATATATAAACATTGAGTTTAAGTCGATTCCCTGCTTATCGAAAGCGAGAGAGCTTAGCTTAACTTGATAAGGCGTAGTATTCGCCAATCTTATACTAGTGATACATTTAGTATCTAGATGACAAAATGTATAAGAGGATGCAGCAATAGGACCTTCGATAATTTCTTCAGAGTTGGCTAAAGTAGAGTAACTAATTAAAAGAAATATAATATTTACTAAAATTTTCATTGAGCTGCTCGCACTGCATTTTCAAAAAGATATGATCGGTATAACAAATTTGTTCTGCCACTACCTTCATATCCACTAAACAGAGTTAGTGGATTATTACTACTGATTACCCCTGTGGCGTAGCAAACTGCTTTATTGGTCGTTCTTTTATTTCCATATCTTCTGTAGGAATTGTTAACAGTGAATAGTTTGTTCTAATTGTGATGATATCGGCAAACTTACCATTAATGTACAAGTTTACAAATGGAGTAAGTGTTCCCACCATATACCTTTTCCCTGGCTCTAATGCAAACCTCTCTTCTATGCCCTTTAGCTCTATAAACTTGACTTCTAGTGGCTCGAATTCTAATGATGATAATTGCTTGTAGGCACGTCTACGTCCCTGTATGGGTTGCTCTGAAATACCTGTATCTAAATTATTCTCTTTTAAATCGTAGTATCTACTTTCTTCAAATACATACATCGAATTTAAATCGATTCCTTGTTCATTAAAAGCGAGAGAGCTTAGCTTAACTTGATAAGGCGTAGTATTCGCTAGTCTTATATTAGTAATACATTTAGTATCTAGATGACAAAATGTATAAGAGGATGTAGCGATAGGGCTTTCGATAATCTCTTCAGAGTTAGCAAAAGTAGAATAACTAATTAAATAAAATATTATATTTACTAAATATTTCATTGAGCAGCTCGAACCGCACTTTCAAAAAGATATGATGAATGTAGCGAGGTTATTCTACCTTTATCAGTTTCCCTCTCTGTCAGACTAGTTGTCGCGCTTAATATTTAATCATTAAAATTAAGTAGAGGGCGTGGAAAAACAATGCCA
>NZ_JADYXE010000080.1:0-9357 GCF_015864465.1 Pseudoalteromonas sp. SWN29 | reverse complement strand
GCTTGCTAACGTTAAGCTAAATAATAAGCCGCTACAACTTGAGCATGTGATATCTGTTTAAGTCGCGCACGGCGTTAAAGTAAGTTTTATATATAAAAATAAAGGCAAAACAATGAAAACACTTCAACAGCAGCTTGGTAAATATGGTTTATATCATCGCTCTAAACGCAATGTACTAACGCACTTTATTGGTATTCCGCTCATTGTATTTGCAGCACTGTGTTTACTTGCGCGTATTCAAATACCCCTTGGTAGTGTAGTAATTGATGGTGCACAACTTTTTGTATTAGCGTCGGTTGTTTATTATTTTATGTTGAGCTTTTCGCTTGGCTTTATTATGGCCGTGATATTCACTTTACTCCTTGTTGGTGCTCAGCCTATTGCGGCAATGGCGTTTTGGCCTTGGTTGAGTATTGGCGTAGGTGTGTTTGTATTTGGCTGGGTATTACAGTTTATTGGGCACTATTACGAAGGTAAAAAACCTGCATTTGTAGATGACCTAATTGGTTTAATTATTGGCCCTTTGTACGTAACTGTTGAACTACTATTTTTAATGGGCTTTTACAAAACATTAGAAGATGAAGTAAACGCAATAGCAGGTCCTACAAAGGCTTAACTAATAAAAATTATTTACAGGTGCTTATGCAATATAATAATAAAACCGTGTGGATCACCGGGGCATCGTCAGGTATTGGTAAAGAGCTTGCTATACAATTTGCCGAGCTTGGAGCGCGCGTTATTTTATCGGCGCGCAATGTAGATAAACTAAATGATTTAAAAGCAGTACTTAAAGGCGAAGGGCACTTAATTGTGCCGCTTGATTTAGCCCAGCCAGAGCAGGTACTAAGCACAATAACTGCGCAAATGAGCGAGCTTCCTGCAATTGATATTTTAATTAATAACGGCGGCGTATCGCAGCGCAGTTTATTTTTAGAAAACGACTTTAACGTGTATCGCCAATTAATGGAGGTTAATTACTTTGGCTTAATTGCACTTACTAAAGCTATATTGCCTACTATGGTGGCAAGGCGCAGTGGCTCAATTGTGTCTATTAGTAGTGTGGCGGGTAAAGTAGGTTCAAAATTTAGAACGGGATATTCGGGTTCTAAATATGCGGTTGTTGGCTTTATGGATTGCCTACGTGCAGAAGTTAGCGAACATAACATTCATTGCTTAACTATTTGCCCCGGCTCTATTAAAACAGCAATTGCGCATAACTCGTTAAACGAGCAAGGCATAGCGCAAAATAAACCAGAAGAGTCGATAGAAAATGGCATGGATGTAAGCGTAGCTGCTAAAAAAATGATTAACGCCATTAGTAATAAAAAAGACGAAGTGATTGTGGGTAAAGGTTTAAGTGGTTGGGCGCCTACAATTAAACGCTTTTTTCCAACTTTGTTTAATAGGCTAAGCGCAAAAACAAACTATAGGTAGCATCGTTTATTTCAAAGGCGTAAAATGCCGTAAATTTGATCAATTTAGACAAGGATTCTAAATGAAGTATTTATGGCTGAGCCTATTTTTTATTGTATTAATTTGGTCTGGTATTAACCCAAAAGATCAATTTACATGGCTGCTTGAAGTTATCCCCGCAATTATTGGTTTAGTGCTGCTAGCAAGCACTTATAGCCACTTTAAACTTACCCCTATTTTATACACCTTTATTTTAGCGCATTGCATTGTGCTGATGATTGGCGGGCATTACACCTACGCCGAAGTCCCATTGTTTGATAACCTATTTGGTAGCGAGCGTAATAACTACGACAAAGTAGGGCACTTTTTTCAAGGGTTTGTACCTGCACTGCTAGCACGCGAAATTTTGCTACGCAAAAAAGTAGTAAATGGTCGAGGCTGGTTAATCACCTTTGTTATTTCGGTATGTTTAGCATTTAGCGCGTTTTACGAATTAATAGAGTGGTGGGTTGCAGTATTAAGCGGCGAAGACGCAGAAGCGTTTTTAGGCACGCAAGGTTACGTGTGGGATACCCAATCAGATATGGGACTGGCGTTATTTGGGGCTATTTGCTCATTGTTAGTGCTTTCAAAAGTACATGATAAACAGCTAAAAAACGTTAAAGATTATTTATAAAAACGCTTATAGAAACATCTATACAAATATAGATTAAAACTTGAGATAGGTGTGCTCTAGGGCGTGTTATTTTTATTTTTTGATCTGAGACGCAGTTTGCTTTTGTATTACTCTATTTGTGTATAAACGCATAATAACTTCGAATATAAATGCGATAAAGAAAATTGAAAGAATGTAATAAACAATATGAGGCATTGCTTTAGATGAATACGCAATGGCAAAAAGTGCTGCGCCAAAAGATCCGACAACAGCCGCAATAACACAGGATATTTTCGCTTTAGTTTCTTTAACTTTAAATAAGTGACCGGTGTGAGTAAAACCTTGGATCAATAATACAGAGATAGCCGCTATACTGGCAATTTGACTTAAATCTAATAATAAAATCATTGGCACAATAAGAATTGCTGAGATTAATAACCCTTCTGTATTATTAAAAACATGATATTCATATTGTTTAGGCAAGCTACCTTCCTTTGCTAACGTATAACCAATTTGTGTAACAGCATATAATGTGGCATTGATCGCTGATGCGGTGGCAAGTAAGGCTGTAATGGCTATAATCTTGAATCCCCATTCGCCTAATGCAGGGCGAACAGCTTCAGCTAAAGCATAATCCTTATCTTGCAGAATAGTTGCCAATGATAAATTACCAAACACAGCAATAGAAACAGCTATATAAAGAACAGTAACAAGTAAAATTGCAATAACCATGGCTTTTAGCATAGTTTTTTCTGGGCTTTGCATATCTTCAACACTATTGGTAATTACGCTAAACCCTTGAAAGGCAAAAAATGTTAAACCTAAGGCATAAAAAACATTTAAAGTATCGGGTGCATGAGTTAACGATAATCGTGCGGGTTGAATGTAAAACAATGCTAATACGGTAAAAATAATTAAAGCGAATAGTTTAATAACCACAATAAGGTTTTCAGCTTTGGCGACAATTGACGCACCAATAAAATTTACGATAACGAAAAAAGACAACACACTAACTGAAAAAATATTAATGAATAAATGAGTATCCTCTTTTGGAAAGTAGGTCGCGGCATAGGTTCCAAAAGATTTGCATACAGCAGCTATTGCTACTAATTGAGCAAAATAAAAGAGCACCCCAAGAGCACCAGAAAATACACCTTCGCCATAACCGTGAATAAGATATTCAACAATCCCACCTCGGCTAGGGTAGCGAACAGCAAGTTTACTTAATGAATAGCCACAAAATAACGCGATAATTGCTGCAATTGCAAAAGACATAGTAACTAAATTTCCCGCAATTACACCCGCTTCTCCAATAACGATAAAAATACCAGCGCCAACCATTGAGCCAATACCCAAAAATATCGCACTCCATAAACCAAATGCTTTCTTTTCTGCTGGTTGCTCTATTTTTTGTATCATTATTACTGCCTTTTTATATAGCTCACTATTAAGAAATAAATCAGATTCGAAAAGCAGTGAGTCTTACTAAACGGAGGAAAGAACATGGCCTCGCCTGAATCGATTTATTATAAGGCTATTGGTATATTTTACCTTTGTGCTTTAACCAACCACCAACATGATATCCATTGGGATCTTTATGAGTCCAATGTACTACGCCCCCCTTTTTATTCCACTCATACTCACCATAAAATTGAACAGTATCACCTTTTGAAAGCAAATTAATTCTTGGCGCAAGATCAATATTATGTGCAATTAAAATAGTAATGCCTGTACTTAATTTAAGAATAAACTTTTGATGACGCGAGCCATTATTATCGTCGTTTAATATATGAATAACGATTCCAGAGCCCGGTACTTGAACGTTACTTTGATGATTTTTGTATGCTTCATTCAGGGATGTAGCATTTGCAAAATTTGACCAGTGTAAAAAAGTAAAACCGAGTAAAATATATATTAATAACTTACGCATACACTAAACCCTCCTTAGTTCTATAATGCCACTAAAGCGACTAAAATATTTGAAGTATAAACAGCATACAGATGAAAATATCCATTTTTAATGGAGGTTATCTGTAGAAGCTTCCAATATGTTCAATTATCATAATATCGTCCTTCATAGCTGAGCTCCATATATTCATAACAGCTTATTAAATCCAACGTTAAGGCGTTATCCCTTCCAAACGGCTTAGATTACATTGTTCAATAATTCCACTTAAAAACATTATTGTAAATAGGTATTTATGCGAGTGATAAAATAAGTTTTTTGTTGTTTTACTTGAGGATAATTAGAAAGTACTAAAGACGTCTTGAAAGAGGGAGGGGGAGTTTGAGATTTAATTTTCTAAACGTATACACCGGCTTTTAAAGCAAAGCGAATACGTTTTGACATATGCATTTATTTAGCTTTTTTAGCCTCTAGAATTTCTATTTCACTCCAAATTTTTTCGGCTTCGGCGCTTAACATGGCGTAACTTTTAATATCGCCTTTACGCTGTGCTTGCATACCTTGTTCTAATTTTGCGTCGTACTCTTTGCGTAATTTTTTTACTAAGCGTTTTAATATTAAACCAGACAGCCACTCCAAAAACAAAATTTAGGATGGGTGATGAGATGGACGCTCCCCAAAATGGCGTCAATGCGCCAAACTGGTTAACTCACACTCAGTTAAAGGGAACGTCCACCATGAAAATTAGCACATTATCAATTGATTTAGCAAAAAATGTATTCCAAGTCGCTGGCTTTAATTCTAACCATAAAAGAGAATGCAATAAACGCTTAAACAGACCTAAACTCAACGCCTTCATGGCGAATACCCCACCGTGCCGCGTGGTGATGGAAGCCTGCTATTCTTCCCACTATTGGGGGAGAGTATTTACGTCTTACGGTCATACCGTTGACCTTATCCCTGCACAACACGTTACTCCCTTTGTACGCGGTAATAAAAACGACAGTAACGATGCGCTTGCTATCTATGAAGCAAGCTTACGCCCTAATATTAAATTCGTTCCTATTAAAACCGAAGCTCAGCAAGAAATACTCATGCTTCATAAAATACGCGAACGGCTGCTACAAAACCGCATTGCTGCAACGAATCAATTACGCGGTTTATTGGTCGATTTTGGGTATGTATTTCCTGTCGGTATAAAGGCATTAGAGCAAGGACTCATTGCGTTAGAAAGTGACTCTGCACTTCGCCCGCTATTACGTACAATGGTGAGTGATATTTACACTGAGTACAAAACCCTTGTTAAACGCATTAAAGCCATTGAAGCGATGCTTACTGCACACGTTGAACGTGATACAAACGCTAAAATACTTCACTCTATTCCTGGCGTGGGTGTACTCAATGCCTCAGCTTATGCAGCGTCAATCGGGAACGGTCAGGCATTTAAAAATGCAAAAGAGCTGGGGGGGTGGCTAGGGTTAACACCTAAACAATACGCGTCAGGCGATAAAAGTAAAATGTCTGGCATTACTAAACGTGGTAACAGTTACCTACGAAAACAACTTATTCATGGTGCTCGCGCCATTATCGCCAGAAGCCACCATAAAACAGATGCGTTAAGTTTGTGGATTAACCAGTTACGCGAGAAAAAACACTTTAATTGTGTGGTGGTCGCCACCGCGCACAGATTGGCGCGACTGATGTGGATATTGCTGACCAAGCAAACTCTCTACTCACCTCAGTTTGTGCAAAATACACAAAAGGATGCTTAATTATGCGTATTTTACACACCAATCACACCCGAGTTTACGACTTAAGACAGCCTGATTATGACATAGGTTTTAAACCTGAGTGGGTGTTTGGGCACTTAAGTCGTAACATACGCTTATCCTGTATGTACTTCACTTATAATGAAACAAAAAGCGCACGCTAACCAAGGTTAACCAGATAAAGACACGAGATTAAATCTCGTTTGGGTGAATATTTTTTAGGTCCCTTGGTACGAAGCTCATTAGGAGCATGGCGCATGATAACCATGGCACCATAGCTCGAATATATGTCAGTACCTTTGCTTTTCAGCAAGCTTGTGGCGCATCATGACTGTGAAATGGGATACATGATAATAAAATAAAGGCATCAATTTTGATGCTTATACATTAGCTCGTCTTGACTTCAAGGGAGCGTCCATATATGTCACTATAATTCTTGTGATCATAAATTCAATGGTGAGAGATGGTGAGAGATGGTGAGAGATGGTGTCATGTGGGATCCTAAAATGGTTTAAATTTAGGAATTGACACCATAGTCACTTGTTATACATTTTTACCGTTAGATACTCTATTTGGGATTGTCTTGGTATTTACTTATATCACCATAAACGCCACCCTCGGGAACAGCATAAGTTAAACCTTCTTCATCAAAATTAAATCGAGCAGCTCTACTTTCGTTAGCACCTGTGAACCCATTAAATTTAGCAAAAGACCAAACAAAAGTTTTTCCTTGATCTTGTATTGAATAAGGGTTTCCTCCCATAATTTGGATAACTTGTTCTCTTGTCATTCCGTTTTCAACTAAATTAGCCTGACCAATTGTGAAATTTGTACCCGATGAAGCAGAGCATCCTACTATTAATAGGAAAAATATGGTGATAGTTAATTTGCGCATTGAGATAACTCCTAAATGTATAACGAGACTGTAGAATAACTTCAACAGCCAAATTCAATTAAAAAACGAGCTCCTGTAATTAACTCTAAGCGTTCTTAAAGCATTAAGTAATACATTTAGAACCCATAAAACAGGCTGTTTTTCTTAAAAATGAGTAATTCTACAGCCTCAACGCCCACTTAAGCGGAACCTAACCAACTGTTTTTGTTCCGTTTGAAGTGCTTGTGTACGCCCGACATGGGCATTGACTTATGAGGTGAAAGTCCTCTGTAGGAAGATCACCGTTTAAATAACACACTGTTATTAAATGATAACTACTAGCGAATGGCAAGGGCTAAATCGCGAGAGATAGTCTGGAGGAAGCCGCTAGCAAATCTGCGAGCTGATGAACAAAAACATCATATGAGGCGTAGGCTGGAGACGAGCTAGCACAAGATAGCGAAGTCATGTGATCTAACGGCCACCGTAAATGATGCAGTTGTGCAGAGAAAGTCGATGCACCTTATTCGGGGAGATCTGATAAACACGCATTTGCGCTAACGCTTGGCGATCACCAGTTAGGGACTGGTCTTTCAACCCTGGGCGCTCTGGTTGCTGCGACCTACAGCGAGCGAAATAGCAGTAAACAAGCGTTAGTTTTGACGCGCTTTATCGAGTAATCGATAGAGTGATTTATCAGAAGTCAGCAGACGGCATAGTAGCCAAACACTTATCGTAATGGATAAGACATGGTGAAGGCCTGAACATCTTAACCAGAGGAGATACTACAAATGAACTTGAATTCACATAGATCACCGTGTTGTGATAGTGATGAACAGCGTTCGACTGTGAATAATACCTCGAATGAATACAACCAAACAAACCATGACCTGATGGCAAGGGTACTGAGTAACCACAATATTAGCGCTGCATGGCAACATGTTAAGCGCAATAAAGGGGCTGCCGGTATTGATAATATGAGTATTGAGGAATTTAATCACTTCGCTAAGTTACATTGGCTGGGTATTAAACAACAATTACTTAACGGCACTTATCAACCCTTGCCAGTCAAACGCGTGATAATACCCAAACCTGATGGCGGTGAGCGAATGCTTGGGATCCCTTCTGTTATCGACAGAGTGATCCAACAAGCTATTACTCAAGTGATTAGCCCTTACTTTGAGCCTCTATTTTCACCACATAGTTATGGTTATCGCCCACATAAAAGAGCCAGTCAAGCAGTGAACCATGACATGTTGATGAATCGTGTTGGTCGTAAAATCAAAGACAAAGCACTCATGCGCCTACTCGGTAAATACCTCCGAGCGGGGGTCGCAGAGCGCGAAACAGGTCTGTGGTTTGAGTCAACCAAAGGAGTCCCTCAAGGTGGGCCATTATCCCCTTTGCTTTCCAACATTTTACTCGATGAATTAGATAAGAAGTTAACCTACAAACGCCTTAAGTTTGCACGTTACGCTGATGACATAATCATTTTAGTAAAAACGAAAAGCGAAGGGCTCATAATCCAACGGGAAATTACTGCGTTTATCACTAACCGATTAAAACTCAAAGTGAATGAATCGAAAAGTCGCGTCGGTCCCGTATCAGGCTCGAAATTTCTCGTGTTTACCTTCCGTTACGCTCAAGTGCAGATCCACGAACAGGCGCTAAAGAAATTTAAAGCAAATGTAAGAGAACTCACTAACCGCAACTGGGGGATCTCAATGACCCTACAAATTCATAAACTCACGCAGTATTTACGTGGCTGGGGACACTATTACCTAATAGCCAACGCTTATCAGTTAACGGTGGATTTTGATCATTGGATCCGCCGTAGGATAAGAATGTGCTACTGGCGGCAATGGCGAAAACCACGCACGAAAGTACGCAGTTTAATAAAGCTGGGTGTTAGCGAACGACTCGACATAGCCTGTGGTATCACCAGCAAAGGCCCTTGTCGAAGCTCAAAAACAAAAGGAATTAACATTGCGCTAGGCAATGACTATTTAGCATCACAAGGTTTAGTGTCATTGAGAGATATTTGGATCGGTATTCATTACGGAAGATGAACCGCCCATTGCGGACCCGCATGATGGGTGGTGTGGGGGCTGGAGGTTAGAGACCTCCGGCTACCCGATTATGTTTCATTTACCATACGCGCATAAGGCCTACCTGTAAATTCAAAGAGGCCTTCAATTTCTTCGATTTCAATATCCAAATTCCGATAAGCCGTAACAAACTCGTCAGGAGTTAGTGGCGAAAAATCAATTTCCTCTATGCCACGGGCAAATAAAAAAGTTTTATTAACTAAAGCTTATAACTTACCCAAACAAAAAATATTGCTCATGATATTTGAAGGGGTTTTTAGCATGTTACTATCAGGATTGAATTCCTCATACTCACTATTCAGCCTTGCATGATGTACTTGCAACTGAGATAAAATATTAGCTAAATGCTCACCAACTTTAGGTGTTGCTGAATGGATGCACTGGCTAAATACACTTTTGTAATCTCTAGGTAAAGTAGGTAAAGCACTATTAAGTTGTGTTTTACAGCTATCACTATTATCGCTTGCTCTTCTATAAGCTTCCGCATACAGAATCGCACTTTGCTTAAAATACGAAGTTAATTCACTTAAAGCTTCAGGTAAGAATGCTTTAGCTGCCCTCTCTGTCAGACTAGTTGTCGCGCTTAATATTTAATCATTAAAATTAAGTAGAGGGCGTGGAAAAACAATGCC
>NZ_JADYXE010000008.1:0-112939 GCF_015864465.1 Pseudoalteromonas sp. SWN29 | reverse complement strand
TGGTGGGTGATACTGGACTTGAACCAGTGACCCTCGCCTTGTAAGGGCGATGCTCTCCCAACTGAGCTAATCACCCACATCTAAACAACATCACATTGCTGCGTTGTTGTGGGGCGCTATTATAGATAGAGTTGGAAATGTGTCAACACTTGAATGATAAAAATGTACTGAGTGAAGGTTTTATAAACAATAGGATACAGTTGAAGTATATTTTATCGTCAAATTTAAGATTGCAGTTCAAATAAGCACCTAAAAGTGAGTAGGGAGTTGTAATAGTACGTAGCTCATTGTCTTTTTATTTGGTATCACTTTTCATTGCTATGGACAAAATGGATTAATATTAGGATTAGTTATTTAGTTAATAGGGCAGGACCTTAGAATAAAATTAATCTAAATTTCTCAAAGTGAGTGAATTAATAGCACTTTAACTCTCTTTTTATACTTACTTTATTTCACAAGCCAGCCCTAGCTAACTCGTAAAGATGCATTCTTCAGTAATAGCCTTCGATTTAAAACTGGATAGATCAGATATCATTACTATCCTGTACGCAGAATCATAAGGCGCCGTAGTTCCTCTATTCAAAATCCTCTATTCAAAAATAAGCGAGCATTTCTAAATTAAACTTATCTAGTAATAGAGTGAAGATGACGATACTTACAGATTTATATTTAAGCCCTGTTGTTTTGCAACCGGTTAAAAGATTAAGATGATTAGTAAGGCCTAACTCGGTAGTTTTTTAAATAAGTTCAATTTGCATATAAATGTATACCTTTTCTTTGATACAACTTTGTTGCATCAATTAGGGAGAGTAGGGCGTGATTGAGTATTCGCTGCAAAATAGTGATGTAATTATAAGCAGTAGGGCTAGAATCTTATTCAAATTGTATTTTTTAGCACGCTTGATAGCCAGTTTGTTGAAAATTAAACCATTTAAATAAAGCTAGGTAAAAAACTGTTGACTTTATTTTGGGTGGTGCATAGAATGCGCCCCGCACTAAGCGATACACGATGTGTTTATCACAACGGGTATTGATTAAGTTGGGGCCATAGCTCAGCTGGGAGAGCGCTTCGCTGGCAGTGAAGAGGTCTGCGGTTCGATCCCGCATGGCTCCACCAAAAATTAGTGTTTTGTCCTAGGGTAGCAGTTTTCTGTGTCCCCATCGTCTAGAGGCCTAGGACACCGCCCTTTCACGGCGGTAACAGGGGTTCGAATCCCCTTGGGGACGCCACNTTACTTATTTTAAGTATTGTGTAAAGCAGTGTGACACCGCACTCTCTATGCACGACGTTATCAAGAGTACTAATCTCTTGGGGACGCCACTTACTTATTTTAATAGGGAAGTGCAGTGTTATTAAGATGAAATCCAAAAATCCAAAAATCCAAAAATCCAAAAATCCAAAAATCCAAAAATCCAAAAATCCAAAAATCCAAAAATCCAAAAATCCAAAAATCCAAAAATCCAAAAATCCAAAAATCCAAAAATATTCAGTACTTATAAAGATTCGATTTGGTAGCATAAATTTAAACATCCAACTTTATTAGGAGGATTTATGGCAAGTGGATGGGCTAGAGACGGTGCAATTCAAGATCAAATTGATGCGAGTGTTAACGACGCCGTACAATATGCGAGAAGCAATTTAATATCAGGTGCAAGTGCAGAGCTATGTGACGAGTGTGATGAGAAAATCCCACAAGCACGAAAGCTCGCGTTACCAGGAGTGCGCTACTGTGTTGCATGCCAAGCTGCAATAGAAGGTAATGGTGCTAGCGCTAAATCGTTTAATAGACGTGGCAGCAAAGACAGTCAGTTGCGTTAAAAGGTGCTACAAAGCACCTTTTTTAATTTAAACTAGCACCTATAACTTACATAACTTAAAAGTTACTCATATCTTCTTTTTTCTGAATCAGTTCTATTGAATAACCGTCAGGATCTTTTACAAAAGCAATTTCAGTAGTACCGCCCTTTACAGGCCCAGGTTCACGACTAACATTACCACCGGCTGCTTTAATATCAGCACAGGCTTTGTAAATATCATCAAATTCAATGGCTATATGGCCATAAGCATTACCAAGATCGTAGCTATCCTCATCCCAGTTATAAGTCAATTCTAGTACTGTCGTGTCCTTCTCATCTCCATACCCAATAAAAGCCAATGTATATCGATACTCGTCATTGTCTGCGCGTCGCAACTCTTTCATACCTAATACTTCAGTATAAAAAGCAATTGATTTATCTAAATCAGCTACACGCAGCATAGTATGTAATAAACGCATTTTTCAGTTCCTTTAGTGATTTTTCAAAGTTCAGTATGTTTTTAACTAAGCGCTATTATTAAGCGCATTCTATAGTTTTTATATGTATTAGCCATATATGTAGGCATTGCATATAAATCACAACCTTAATGTGAGGGGAGTTGAAAGCAGTTTGAATATGAGCTTTATAATTTTACCAATAACATCAATTGTAAATTACCAATTAATGAACCATTTTATTGAATTTTGGATATTTAAATAAAGAACACTCAATTATTGGTCAACCTATTAGTATAAAAAAAGTTACTGATTGTTCAACAAAATTTAACCTATGTCTGATTGGGTTTTCTGTTCCTAACTATTTGTTTTTAATTGATATTAAATTTATTTGTATGTAATTTGTAAAAGTATGGGATTTACTTGGTTAACTTATTGGTTGACAAAAAAGGCGTATGGTAATACAGTTTTTGCATACCAATTGGTAAGTTGCTTGGTTTGAGTGAATACAATGTATTGGTAATTAATCAGAGTTACGTTTTGCACAGGTTAATTTATAAATAACTCAAGCTTAAAGTTACTCTACAAATTGAAACAAAGACACAGCGTATTTTAGAGTAGATTTTACTTGTTCTTATAAAAGTATGCGCCACATATTTAGGAGTTATTCATGTCAAAACCTGTCATCGGTTTCATCGGCTTAGGCTTAATGGGCGGCAATATGGCCGAAAATTTACAAAACAAAGGCTATGAGCTAATTGTTATGGACCTTAGCAAAGATGCGGTTGCAGCATGTGTTGCTAGAGGCGCAAAAACAGCAAGCACTGCTAAAGAGCTAGCTGAAGGTTCAGATATTGTTATGTTTTGTCTTACAACTTCTGCAGTTGTAGAAAAAATCATTTATGCAGAAGACGGTATCCTAGCGGGTATTAAAGAAGGTGCAGTACTAGTTGATTTTGGTACTTCTATCCCATCATCTACTAAAAAAATTGGTGCTGATTTAGCAGCTAAAGGCGCAGGCATGATTGATGCTCCTCTTGGTCGTACACCAGCACATGCTAAAGACGGCCTTTTAAACATAATGGCTGCAGGCGATATTGATACATTCAATAAAGTTAAACCAGTACTAGAGGATCAAGGTGAAAACGTTTTCCATCTTGGCGAACTTGGTGCAGGTCACACAACTAAACTTATCAACAACTTCATGGGCATGACTACAGTATGTGCTATGTCACAAGCATTTGCAGTTGCAGAGCTTGCTGGTGTTGACCGTCAACAACTTTTCGACATTATGTCGACTGGTCCATCTAACTCACCGTTTATGCAATTTTGTAAAAACTATGCAGTTGATAATGTTAGTGACCTCGGTTTCTCGATTGCTAATGCAAACAAAGATTTAGGCTACTTCCTACAAATGGTAGAAGACCTAGGTACTGAATCAAAAATCGCTGAAGGTTCATCAGCTAACCTACAAGCAGCGTTTGACGCTGGTATGGGTCAAGGTAACGTTCCTGAAATTTTTGATTACTTCAAAAAGTTAGAAAAGTAATACTTCTCGACCTTATTGAGCGCTTTAGGCTTTTAGCTTAAGGCGCTTTAACACACATGACACCAATTGACTAAAGTCTTTGTGCAATGTCAGCTTTTTTAAATTCTGATGAAGCACTACTTTCAGTCACAACGAAAAAGAGTTAACTATGCGTTTGATTAACACAATAAAGCTTAGTCTAGTTCTCATCGGTTGCATATCCACACAAATAGCGGCCAAAGATTATTTTGTAGATGATAAACAAGCTTTCCTTAATATTTCGTCTAACTTAGTTGCTGGCGATAAAATAATCCTCAAAAATGGTACTTGGTCTGACTTCGAAATCCTACTTGAAGGCCAAGGTACAAAAAACGCTCCTATTTTATTGACCGCTGAAACTAACGGTAAAGTAATTTTATCGGGTCAATCTAACCTAAGACTTGCAGGTAAATACCTTGAAGCCTCTGGTTTAGTATTTAAAGACGGCTACACACCGAGCTCAGCTGTAATAGAATTTCGTAAAAATAAAAATGAATTAGCCTACAATTCACGAGTAACAGAAATTGTAATTGATAATTACAGTAATCCAGACAAACGAGAGTCTGATTATTGGGTTGCATTATATGGACAACATAACCGCTTTGATCATAGTCATTTAGTTGGCAAACGAAATAAAGGCGTGACAGTTGCTGTTCGTTTAAACACTCAAGCAAGTCAGAAAAACTATCACCGCATAGATAATAACTATTTTGGCTACCGTCCTACTTTTGGTTCGAACGGTGGTGAAACTCTTCGTATTGGTACTAGTCATTACTCATTAACTGATTCGCATACATTGGTAGAAAATAACTATTTTGAACGCACCAATGGTGAAGTAGAAATTGTGTCGGTTAAGTCAGGCAAAAACATCCTTCGTAATAACGTGTTTTATGAAGCGCGCGGTACATTAACGCTGCGCCACGGTAACGGTAACCTTATAGAAGAAAATATATTTATTGGTAATGGTGTTGACCATACCGGTGGTATTCGCGTTATCAATAAAGACCAAATTGTAAGAAATAACTACCTACAAGGTCTAACGGGGTACCGTTTTGGCAGTGGTTTTACTGTGATGAACGGCGTACCAAATTCATCTATAAATCGTTATCACCAAGTTGAAAATGCGACAATTGAAAACAACACATTTATAAATGTGCGTCATATTCAACTTGCCGCAGGTAGCGATGCTGAGCGTAGCGCTGCACCTAAAGATAGCGTAATGAAAAACAACTTAATCATAAATCAAGATGGTGAACAGCCATTTACAACATTTGATGATGTAAGCGGGCTGGTACTAAGTAACAACATTGCTGATACAAAAGTACTTTCTGAGCTAACGTACGGTGTAAAAAAAGAAAAAATCACACTTAAAAAAGCAAGTAATGGTCTACTTTATCCAACATCTAAAAGTTTAAATGTAGGTGCAAAGCGCGATTTAAAAGTACTTAAAAAAGAAGATACCGGTGTTAGCTGGTATGCAAAAGTACCTGCTTTAGTTGATTTTGATTCTGGTAAGACACATTCTGTTAAAGCTGATGTAAGTGCATTACTAGACGCTATTGATAATGCAGAGTCGGGCGATATTCTAGAACTAGCGCCTGGCCAGTATGATGTTTCTAAACTGGTTAAAATTGATAAAACACTGACAATTAAAGCGAAGCAGAGCACAAAGTCTAAACTTACTTTTCAACGCTCTACCTTGTTTGAAATACATGATGGCGGCAGCTTAAAACTAGATGGTTTATCAATTTCAGGTGAAAACGCGCCAGATGCAATAGGTAACAGCATTGTTCGTACGCAAAAATGGGGTATGGTTGATAATTACCGCTTTGTAATGACCGACTCAGAGTTAAATGCTTTAGATATTAATCATTCATTCCATTTCTTTATTACGGGTAAAGGTGCAATGGCTGATGAAATTATTGTTACAGGTAATACCTTTAATACAGTAACCGGTGACATTTTACGCCTAAACACCGAAATTGAAGACTTAGGTGTTTATAACGCGGAATACGTTATTGTAAATAATAATACATTTAATAATGTAGAAGGCGGTGTACTTAAGCTTTACCGTGGTGGCACTGATGAAAGTACATTTGGCCCTCATTTTGAAATGACAAATAACACGCTTAATAACGTTGGCCTTGGTAAGCGTAACAAAGAGCAAGCGAGCATTTATGTTCACGGTGTTCAGGTTACTAATATTAAAGAAAATAAATTTGTTAAATCTGCTCCTATTGTTGTAGAGCACACAGTAGGCGAGCCTAAAACTGAAATCTCAGACAATATATTTGATGCAACTAAAGCACCAAGCGTTAAAGAGCTAAGAGTAAAAGGCCCACACACGGCAGTATTAAAAAACAACAACATTTTAAATAAGGCAGGGTAAATACTATGTACTTATTAAAATGCCAAACACGTTTTAAAATAGCTGCTGTAGCTGCACTTACATTACTTACATCATTGGGTGCGCATGCAGCGCACCCAAACTTAGTGATTACCACTGATGATGTTAAGCAAATGCGCCAAGCAATTGGTAGCAACGGCAGCACAAAGTTTGCTACTGCGTTTGAATCGCTAAAAGCGCAAGTTGATGGGCAAATTGCTCAACCTATAACTGTACCAGTTCCAAAAGATGGCGGTGGTGGTTATACACATGAGCGTCATAAGAAAAATTACCAACTTATGTACAACGCGGGCATTATTTATCAATTAAGCCAAGATGATAAATATGCAAACTATGTACGTGATATGTTGCTTGAGTACGCAAAATTATACCCAACGCTTGGTCTGCATCCAAAACGTAAAATGGACTCGCAAAATCCAGGTAAGTTTTTTTGGCAAAGCCTAAATGAAGCAATGTGGCTTGTGTACACAATACAAGCTTATGATCTAATTCATGACTCGTTAAATGCCAATAACATTAAAACAATCGAAAATGACTTACTACGTCCTGTTTCGTTGTTCACATCTGTAGGACAACCGTCTACATTTAATAAAGTACATAATCATGGAACATGGGCAACAGCGGGTGTTGGCATGGCAGGGTATGTATTAGGCGAACCTGAGTGGGTAGAAAAATCATTATACGATTTAGAAAAGTCGGGTAAGGGTGGCTTTATTAAGCAGCTAGAAATGCTGTTTTCACCACAAGGTTACTATAACGAAGGCCCTTACTATCAACGCTTTGCACTACTACCTTTTGTAACGTTTGCTAAAGCGATTGAAAACAACGAACCACAACGAAAAATATTTGAATATCGCGATGGCATATTATTAAAAGCGATTGATACGACGATTCAACTTAGCTACAACGGTTTGTTTTTCCCAATTAACGATGCAATAAAAAGTAAAGGTATCGATACCATTGAGTTAGTAAATGGGGTAACGGCAGCGTATGGCTTAACCAACGATGCAGGTTATTTAGATATTGCTAAGCAACAAGACCAAATAATTCTCTCTGGTGATGGGCTAAAAGTAGCTCAAGCACTTGATAACAACATGGCAAAACCTTATTCGTTTAAATCTGTTGCCTTCGGTGATGGTAATGACGGAAAGCAAGGTGCTCTAGTTGTAATGAGAACGCAGGTAGGTGGCGATCAAGCTCTACTATTTAAACCTGCTGCACAAGGCTTGGGCCATGGTCATTTTGATAAACTAACATGGCAATTTTACGACCACGGTAATGAAATTGTATCTGATTATGGCGCAGCACGTTTTTTAAATGTAGAAGCTAAATACGGCGGTCGTTATTTACCTGAAAACGAAACTTACGCTAAACACACTGTTGCGCACAATACGGTAGTGGTTGACGAAACAACGCATTTTAATGCAAATGTTGAAGTAGGAAATAGTAATTACCCTTCACTTAACTTTTTCGAAACAAATAAATACGGCACGGTTTCAAGCGGCGAAATAAGCACAGCTTATAAGGGCGTTGATCTTGAGCGTACGCTTGCACTTATTAACTTACCTGAACTACAAAGCACCGTTGCACTTGATATATTTGATGTTGCTGCAAATAAAGCACACCAACTTGATTTGCCTTTGCATTATAAAGGTCAGCTTATAGATACCAGCTTTGAGTTAAAAGCAAATACAACACAACTCGCTGCATTAGGTACTAAAAATGGTTACCAGCATCTATGGCTTAAAGCTCAAGCGCAACCTCAAAGTGGTTTAGCTAAAGTAACGTGGCTGAACGAAAACGGCCGATTTTATACGCAAACGAGTTTGGTTGAAGGTGATGAGTCTTTCTTATTTACTCAAATAGGCGCAAATGACCCAGATTTTAATTTACGCAACGAAAACGGTTTTATTCGTCGTGTTGAGGGTCAAAAAAATCATAAATTTATATCAGTATTAGAGCCTCACGGTGAATACAATCCAAGTAAAGAATATACGTTAGAAGCTGTTAGTAGAGTTACAAAGCTTGAATATAGTCAGCAGGGCGATTTAACACTTGTTGAACTTGATATTAAAGGCAATTCGTATTTAGTGGCTATTAACAAAGTTGCTGAATCAGCTAAGCCTGGCAAACACACATTCAATTATCAAAATAAAGAGTTCACTTTAAATGGCCGATTAGGCATTTATATGATGAACAATAATCAGGAGTAAACAGGATGCAAAAGCAAAGCGCAAACTTTTCATTTGGCAGCGAGACCGAAATTGAAGATTTAGGAAATGGTCTAAAACGTCAAATGCTAGGTTATAACGAAGAGCTAATGGCCGTTAAAATTTGGTTTGAGAAAGGGGCTATTGGGTATAACCATGCTCACAGACATTCTCAAGTAACGTATGTTGTTGAAGGTGAGTTTCACTTTAACATTGATGGCGTAACTAAAATCTTAAAACCGGGTGATAGCTGCTTAATCCCTCCATTTGCTGATCATGGTGCTACCTGTCCAACAGGCGGAATCCTGATTGATACCTTTAGCCCAGCGCGTGAAGACTTTCTTGAGGACTAATTATGCAACTTAAAGGCTTACGTTGGTGGGTTATAGCGCTAATTGCGCTAGCTACCATTATTAACTATATAGACCGCCAAGCACTTAGTGTGCTTTGGCCGGACATTGTTGAAGATTTGTTCCCTGATGAATCAGCATTAGAGCGTAAACAAATATACGCTAACATTTCAATTGTATTTGTATTTGCTTATGCATTTGGTCAGGCCATATTTGGAAAAATATTTGACTGGGTTGGCACACGCTTCGGTTTTGTTTTATCGATAGGTGTTTGGTCTATTGCCACCGTTGCGCATGCATTTGCACAAGGTGTACTTAGTCTTAGTATTTTTCGCGCAATCTTAGGTGTAGCAGAAGCCGGTAACTGGCCTGGTGCAGCTAAAGGTAACGCAGAATGGTTTCCTACCAAAGAGCGTGCTTTAGCGCAGGGTATTTTTAACTCTGGCGCGGCTATTGGCGGTATTATTGCGATTCCTTTAATTGCATACTTAACTATCTACTTTAGCTGGAAAATGGTGTTTGTTTTTGTCGGTGTATTAGGTTTTCTTTGGTTAGTGCCTTGGTTAATTTTAGTTAAAGCGCCGCCTAGCTCTCATCCTTGGCTTACTGCACAAGAACGCGAGTACATCTTAACAGGTCAAAGACGTGTTGATGATAACGGCGATGTAACTGGTGAAGACGAAGAAGAATATAATCCTTCGACTAAAGAGCTACTTTCTCGTAAACAAAGCTGGGGCGTAATTATTGCCTCTGCTGCAATTGACCCTATTTGGTGGTTATTTGTTTTTTGGATTCCAATTTACTTAAACGAAGTATATGGCATGGATGTTAAGTCTATTGGTATATACGGTTGGGTACCTTATGTTGGCGCTATGTTTGGTGCTTGGTTTGGTGGCTTATTGGCTCAAAACCGACTTAAAGCAGGCTGGAATACAGACAAAACACGTAAGCTAACTATTACGCTGGGTTGTTTAATTATGCTACCTGCGTTACTTGCAATGGCAAATCCAGGTGGACCAACAACTGCGGTACTAATTATGGCTGTTATCTTATTTGGTTTTCAAACTGCAATTGGTAATGTGCAAACACTACCAAGTGATTTGTTAGGCAAAAAAGCTGTAGGTACACTATCAGGTTTCTCTGGTATGGCGGCAAAACTTGGCGCTGTAGGCCTTACATCGCTAGTGCCAATTCTTACTGCTGATGGTAACTATACGCCAGCATTTGTTATTGGTGCTTCTTTAGCCATCATTGCAATGGCAGCTGTTTGGATTTTAATTCCAAAAATAGAACCTCTTAAAAAGCCTCAATAATCTAGATAATAACTGCTATGCCAACATGTTTTGTATAAGCGCATAGCAGTTAACTACATAGGGTAACTTCCAAGATGAAAAATATTTACTTTATCGGTGAATGCATGGTCGAGCTTAGAGCTATGAGCGCAGCCACACTACACCAATCATTTGCAGGCGATGTTTATAATTCTGCAGTGTATTTAAAACGTTGCTTCCCGCAGGTTACTACCTCGGTTGTTACGGCTTTAGGTCAAGATAATTTAAGTAAAAAAATGCTTGAGCGCTTTGAAAGTGAACAAATAAGTACACAACTCGTATTTGCTCACGATACCAAAGTACCCGGCATGTATTACATAGAAACCGATGAGCATGGTGAGCGTAGCTTTATTTATTGGCGTAATGATTCTGCAGCTAAAAAGGTTGTTGATTTTTTAGATGCTGATGCACTCGAGCAGCTTAGCCAAGGTGATATGTTTTTCTTTTCAGGAATTTCATTAGCAATAATTGAAGAAAGTGCACGTGAGCAATTTTGGAAAGTGGTAAAGCAGCTTAAAGATGCTGGGGTTAAAATAGTTTTTGATCCTAACTACAGAGCGCGTTTGTGGAATAGCGTAGAGGAAACTAAAGAGCAGTATCATTTAGCCTTTACGCTTGCAGATATTACCCTACCTGGCGTTGAAGATTTAACAACACTTTATGACGTACATAGCGTAGAAGCGGTTGTTGAATATTTAAAACCTTACCAAATTGAAGAAATTATTGTTAAAAATGGCCCTGAATCGGTAGTGACAAAAGAGGGCGATACGCTTCAAAGCCACACTATAATACCGGTAACAAATGTTGTAGATACTACCTCCGCAGGGGATGCCTTTAACGGTGTTTATTTAGGTGCTCGTTTATCTGATAAATCAATTTCAAGTGCTGTACAACTTGCTGCAAAAGCGGCAGGTGCTGTTATACAACAGCCAGGCGCCATTGCTCCAAAAGATATATTTCAGCTAGCAATGATTGAAGCTGGGATTTAACACAATAATCAAACATTAAAGGCCGCCCTACATCGGCTACATTACTTTTTATAAAGGAACAACGTTATGACTCGCTTTTCTGAACTTATGTCAGGACAAACACTGCTACCTATAATCCAAGCTGATACACCAGAGCAAGGTGTTCAAATAGCGAAAGCTATGGCTAAAGCTGGTCTTACTTTAGTTGAAGTAGTACTTAGAACAGAGGCATCAATAGAGGCATTAAAAGCTATTAAAGCACAAGTGCCTGAGCTAAAAGTAGGTGCGGGTACAGTCATAAATACTGACATTTTAGAGCAAGCACTTGAAGCGGGTTCTGACTTTATTGTAACACCAGCGGTTTCTCCTGCGCTACTTACTACACTTGCTAAATGTAATGTACCAGTACTTCCTGGTGTATCAAACACAGGTGATATTTTAATGGCGCTTGAATATGGCTTTAAAGAGCAAAAATTATTCCCAGCATCGCTTGCTGGTGGAGCACCTTTTGTATCAGCTGTTTCAACAGTATTTAGATCAGTAAGTTTTTGCCCTACAGGTGGCGTTAGCGAAAGTAATAAAATAGACTACCTTTCATTAAATAATGTATTCGCCGTTGGCGGTACTTGGATAGCGAAAAAAGAATGGGTTGAGCAAGAAAATTGGCAAGCAATTACCGATTCTTGTATCCAAGCTTTAAAGTAGAAAGGATCTTAGAAATGAATTATTTAGCCCCAACAATACTGCCAGGCGTAATCGTTGGCGAAGAAGTAAGTGCTGTGTATGAACATGCGCGTACTAATCAATATGCGTTGCCAGCGGTAAATGTTGTTAGTACAACATCTATAAATGCGACGCTAGAAGCTGCTAAAAAGAAAAACTCGCCCGTTATTATTCAGCTTTCTAATGGTGGAGCGCAGTTTTTTTGTGGTAAAAGCCTATCTTTACCAGAGCAACAATCAGCGGTGCTTGGGGCGGTAAGTGCTGCAAGATATGTACATTCAGTGGCAGCACATTATGAAGTAGCAGTGATGCTTCATACTGATCACGCAGCTAAAAAGCTACTACCTTGGATTGATGGTTTACTTGACGAAGGTGAAAGACACTTTGAACTGACTGGCAAACCATTGTTTAGCTCACATATGATTGATCTTTCAGAAGAGCCTCTAGAAGAAAATATTGAAATTTGTGAACGTTACTTAACACGTATGGCAAAAATAGGGATGACGCTAGAAATAGAGCTTGGCTGTACAGGCGGCGAAGAAGACGGTGTTGATAACTCACACCTAGACAGCTCTTCTTTATACACTCAGCCTGAAGATGTTGCATTTGCTTACGAACGCTTAAGTCGTATTAGCCCTAACTTTATAATTGCAGCGTCTTTTGGCAATGTTCACGGTGTATATAAGCCAGGAAACGTTGTTCTTACGCCAACTATACTAAAAGATTCACAAGCTTACGTCTCAGAAAAATTTAATCTACCAAGCAACTCAATCAACTTTGTGTTTCATGGTGGTAGTGGTTCTGAGTACGATAAAATTGCAGAGTCTTTAACCTATGGTGTAGTTAAAATGAATATTGATACCGATACGCAGTGGGCGTGTTGGACAGGTATTTTAGACTACTACAAAGTTAACCAAGCATACCTACAAGAGCAAATTGGTAACCCTGATGGGGATGATAAGCCAAACAAAAAATACTATGACCCTCGCGTATGGCTGCGTCATTCAGAGCAAAGTATGGTTGCAAGACTAGAGCAATGCTTTGACGATCTAAATTGTGTAAATAGGTATAGCGCATGAAAAGACTAAATACAGTATTAAAAGAAGATGGCGTAGATACCGATCTTATTTTACTTATTCGCACAATTTTAGCGACCAGTAAAGAAATTGCTTTTCGAGTAAGCCAAGGTGAATTAGCCGGTGTTTTAGGCTCAACGCTTAACGAAAATATTCAGGGTGAAGTGCAAAAAAAGTTGGATGTAATTGCAAACCAACTGCTTAAAGACATACTACTTGACGACAGCAGCGTACGCACAGTTGCATCAGAGGAAGAAGATCATGCAGTAGGTGGTCATCCAGAAGGCAAGTTTATTGTTGCTTTTGACCCACTAGATGGCTCTTCTAATATTGATGTTAATGGCCAAATAGGCACTATATTTACTATTTACTTAGCCCGTGATGATGTTGCCTTCGACAGCGACGAGCAATTTAGTCAGCCTGGTGTAAATCAAGTATGTGCAGGCTACGTGTTATACGGTCCTTCATCATTACTTGTAATGAGCACTGGCGGTCCAACACGTTGTTATACATTAGACTCAACACATGGTGGCTATTTGCTGACAAATAAGCAATTGAGTGTGCCTGAGCAAAGTCGTGAGTTTGCCGTTAATATGGCTAACTACCGTTATTGGGATGAGCCGACTCAAGTGTATTTTGATAAATTGCTATATACCTGCGAAACCTTTGAAAAAAGCTCAATGCGCTGGAATGCAGCTATGGTAGGGGACGTTCATCGTATTTTATGCCGAGGTGGCTTATTTTTGTATCCACAAGATAAACGTACCGGTAATGATAACGGAAAAATCAGACTACTTTACGAAGCAAACCCGTTAGCACTTTTAGTTGAAAACGCAGGTGGTAAAGCAACCTCTAGAGGAGCGCGAATTTTAGATATTGCACCAACTAGTTTGCATCAACGTGTGCCGGTTGCTTTAGGCTCAAACGAACCTGTAGAGTTTTATAATAACGCTATGTTATAAAGCATCAGTTAGTATATAAATAAAGTAGGGGGCAAGATAACAGCCCCTACTTTTTAACAATTTATCTAACGTATCCCTAATATCCACTTCCCTTACTCAATCGGTATCAGAACCTAGTTTCTTAAATAGCTATTAAGGAACAGTATTAATCAATTCTTTAAACTTGTGTGCTATTAGCTTCGAGTACTTGGTTTTATTTGACTTATTTTTACTAATCATTCCCTGTTCTTAATTGTTAGTATTCTTCGCTTTGAACCCATCTTACACCGTGGTAATGTCGTTAAGTTAAAATTGGTATACCTTATGGTAATATTAAAACTCAAAATTGGTTGATCATAACGTTGTGTTTAAGTATATTAACGTCAGTGAATACATAAAATATACATAAGCATAACAAGCTAACACACTAAAATCACACAACAACAACCAGCGGAGAATTCACATGTCGTTGAAGTCAGAAAAGAATAATAATTCTACAACAGGGCAGTTTGCAATGCGCCCAGTTGCAAAGTGGGTAAGAACAGCGGTCATCGCAGGTATGGCAAGTTCTTGCGCATTTACAGCAAGCGCACAGGAAGATCAGGGAAAAGCGACAGAAGTTGAAGAAGACGTTGAAATAATTAGTGTTACCGGTACACGTAGAACAATACAAGATCAAATAGCAATTAAACGCGAGTCAACAACGGTAGTTGATGGTCTTTCATCTGAAGATATTGGTGACTTACCAGCACTGTCTATCGGTGAAGCACTGGAATCAATTACAGGTGCTGCATCTCACCGTGAAAACGGTGGTGCAACAGAAATCACTATTCGTGGTCTTGGTCCATTTTTAAGTGCAACTCACATTAATGGTCGTGAAGCGACGAATGGTAGTGGTGACCGCTCAGTTAACTTTTCGCAGTTTCCTTCTGAACTTGTTAAAAAAGTAGCTATATATAAAACACAAGATGCATCAATGATTGAAGGTGGTGTTGCAGGTGTTATTGCACTTGAAACTATAACTCCACTTGATTTTGGCAAGCAACGTGTATCTGCTGAAGTTAAATTAAACTACAACCCTGATGAAGGTAATGTAGATAACTCACTTCAAAGTGACGCGGGTTACCGTGGCACGTTTAGTTATGTTGACCAGTTTGAATTTGATAACGGCCAAGCCGTTGGTGTGTCTTTTGGTGTACAACGTCAAGATATTAGCCAACCAGAAGCTGAATACAGAAGCTCTAGCCCATCAGGTTCTTCATTATGGGCGTGTTTAAACGATCCTAATAATACCAATGAAGGCTTTTACCGTAGCAGCGCAGGTGACTGTGAAGATCAAGTAAGCGGCGACAAATTAAAAAACCAAGGTTACCAACCCGAAATTGATTCACAAACTGGTAAAGCCGAAAGCGATGGTACTCCGTATGCTTGGACTGGCAGTAGTCGAAGCTTTCGTCAAAATGAAACATCAGATGAGCGTGATGCAATGTTTTTTGCATTGCAGTACCAGCCGTCAGCTGATTGGGATGTTAATTTTGATGCGCAAATTTCAGATAGAACACAAAAAGAAGCACGCCACGATTTAATCTTTTTACAAAAACGTGCAACACCAGGTGTAACCGGTCCAACACTTGTAACTAACGATGTAGGCGGTATTTTACATTGGGAAGGTGAAGAGCGTATTGAGTCAGCGGGTGAGCAATTTTCTCGTGAAGAAAACTACCAAGGTTACGGCATAAATATAGAGCATACAGTTACAGATAGATTAACTGTTGATTTAGATTTAGCGTACTCAAAAACAGAACGCGAAGAACTTCAAATATCTAACCGTGGTAGAACATCAGGTCGTAATTTCTTTTCTTGGGATATGGGCGATGAGATCCCTCATTTCACATTAACAGACTTTGACGTAACAGATATTTCAAACTTTACAGATAGCCTAAGAACACGACTTGACCGTGAAAATGTTCGTGAAAACGAAGTTATCTCAGCGCGACTAGATTTTGACTATGTGCTAGATGGCAATGTTTTTACCAGTGTTCAAGGTGGTATTAGAACATCTGAAATGACCTTCCTACAGTATGGCGGTGGCCAAGGTAATGGTTCACGAAATGAATACACACTAGATTCAGGCACTGAAGCGCTTGACGTATTACAAGGTTGTCAAATTGATTTCCCAGAATCAGGCTTTTTATCGAGTGTATCTGATGGCGATATCGTAACAAATGTTGATAGTGACGGTAACGTTGTAGATAGCGGTACCGGTTCATCATGGGCTACATACGACAATGTGTGTTTCTCACAAGCGGTTGCCGGTTCTAACGTTGATGGTGTATTTGCTTACCCAGAAGTTGAATACGAAAATGCAGGTACAATTGATGTAACAGAAAAAACAACATCAGTGTACTTAATGGCGAATTACGATACTGAAATTTTTGGTAAATTCATTCGTGGTAACTTTGGCCTTCGTATTGTAGATACAGAAGTAACATCAATTGGCTTTAGAAACAGCTTTGATGTAGTAACAAGTGATACTGGTGTACTTTCTCTTGTTGAATCTGATAATGGCTCATTGGATAAAATAAAAAGCGGTGGTGATTACACTAAGTATTTACCAAGCTTTAACCTAGTTATTGATTACAGTGAAGATATTTTATTACGAGCTGGTATATACCGTGGTATGTCACGCGCAGATCCATCTGATTTAGGTTACAGCCGTACATTCCAAGAAGATACAGAAGGTACAGCAACATCAATCAGCGATTTATTAGTCGGTGTAAATGGTTCTGGTAACCCAGACACTCAACCGCTTATGTCGTGGAACTACGACGCTGCATTTGAATGGTACCCTAACGAAGATTCAATCTTAGCGTTAAGCCTATACTACAAACAGTTCAACGGTGGCTTTCAACAACAAACAGTAATTGAAGAATTTACTGTTGCTGGTGAAACTGTTTCATTACCAATTACTAACTCTGTTACATCAGACGAAGACAGTGAAATATTAGGTCTTGAAGCTTCATTTTCTTACCGCTGGGATAATGGCATCGGTATGAAATTTGGTTACAACTATGCAGACACTGATTTTGAGTTCCAAGATAGCTTATACGGCGATACGTTTGTTACTGACGTAGACGGTAATACTTCACAACTAACTGACGGTATTGTTGAGTCGGCCTCAGTTCCTGGTTTTTCTAAGCACGTATTTAGCAGCCAGTTGTATTACCAAATTGGTGGATTTGACACTGCTGTTATTTACAAATATCGCAGCGAGTATTTCCAACCTTATACAAGCAATGGCACACGCTTACGCTATGTTGATGCTGTAGGTGTATGGGAAATGCGCGCATCATACAAAATTGATGAGCACTTTAGAGTTAAAGCAGAAGCAATTAACTTGTTCAGCGCACCTAAATCACAAGATTTCTTTGTTGAAGGCAACCTAGGTGAAGTGAATGACTACGGCCCACGCTTATTCTTAGGCTTAAGCTACAAGCTGTAATTTAGCTAAATATTAGAACAAATTTAAAAGGCGGTTTATGAACCGCCTTTTCCACGTTTATAATTCGGGTTTTATTCGCTAAAGGATAGAAGGTGTAAATTAATAAAAAAGCCAGAACAGAAATAAGTAGCTTTGAGGTAAGCTACTTAGACAAGTCTGTGCTGTGGTTTCATACAAATCTTCAATATTACAGCGGCGATGTCTTGCGACACCACAGCCGCCAGTTATCATTATTGAGGTAGTATTATGTGAATACTTTACTTATTAACCTTACCCTTAAGAACATAAATTTCACCATCGAAACTGCCTTGAATCGTCAGCCCTTGGCTTGCCAACTCTTGTAAATATTCGATATGATCTTCAGTAATATGCTGGCCCGGTACTAAAAGCGGAATGCCCGGTGGATATGGAGTAACTAAACCGGCACAAATGCGGTTGTTACTTTTGCTAATAGGCACAGATTCGCGATCGCCATAAAATGCATCACTTGGAATACATGCTAAGTCGATAGCAGGTAAATTTTCAGGTAAGCGGGCTCTACGCGTCGATTTCGACAGCTTCACCTTACCGCTGTCTAGCTTTTTCAACGCATTGTACAAACGGATGATTTTCGAGCGCGTGCCACCAAGCGTAAGTAAAACTAAAATGGTGCTGTGCGTGTATTTTTCTATCTCAAGGCCAATTTCATCCAGTAAGTATTTATGAATATCTTTTAATGAATAAGGTAGTTCACTAATATCAATAAGGATTTTTAGCGGATCGTGACCCATGTTATCGCCACTAAAGTGCGGGAATATTTTCATAAAATCTTCTTTACCGAGCACTTTAATTTGCTTGAGTGATGCCATTTGTTGTTTAAACTCTTCAACATGATTTAGCAGCGCATTAAGCAACTTATAGCCTTCCATCTCTAATTGCTTTTGGCATACGTCGAGAGACGCAATAAGCTGATATTTAGGCGATGTGCTGGCGTAGATACTGTAAATATCGCGGAAGAAATCTGCATCAAAATCTGGGTCGTTAATATGAATATAAGACGCCTGAGAAAATGCTGATACCACTTTATGCGCGGAATGTGTAATGTAATCAGCCCCAGCATGTATGGCAGAATAATGACGAAAGCTAGGATGAAACAAAGAATATGCAAACCAGGCTTCATCTATAAACACTTTAATACCATGTTGATGAGCGTAATCTACCACTTGTTTAAGATCGCTAAGTAGGCCATCGTAAGTACAACCAGTAAGCACCAATAATTTAGCATCTGTATTGTTTTCAATTGCCAACTTAATGTCGGCCAACGACGGTGGCGCGAAAATACCGTATTTTGGATTTAGTATACTCGCCAAATAAATGGGGTAACTGGCTGATTGCAAAATGCCATAGTGCACAGATTTATGGCAATTACGGTCTACAATGACTTTATCTCCCTTGCGAAGTAGAGTCTGCAAGATGATTTTATTTGAGGTAGACGAACCGTTTGTAACAAAGTAGGTGTGCTTAACTTCAAACGTTGCCGCTGCTGATTCTTGAGCACGGCCAATGGTATTGGTGCTGTCTGACAATGAACCTAGTGAGTCTACCGAAACTGACAGATCGCCAACAAATACATTGCGACCGTAAAACTGATAAAAATCGTTTATATAAGGAGAGTTTCTAAAGCTAGAACCGCCGCTATGACCCGGTGTATGCCAAGAGTCGTTCGCTTCGCCAACATAACGACGATAGGCCGTCCAAAATGGCGTTTCAGAGCGATCATCGAAGTCGTTGATCATATAACCTAAAATGGCTTCAGGGTCAGAAATTACCTCATCTTTAAAAAAGAAGGATTCGATTTCTTCCGATTCGTTGATGATTTCCAGTCCTTTAGTGTCGTCGCCTATAACATAAACTGGTAACTCGAGACGAATTGCCTTTAAGTCTTCGATAAAGCGACTATAAATTTGTTCACCCACTTTATTGTGTACATCCCAACTGAGAACCACGGCTTGAATATCGCCATCTTCCTTTACACATTCCAGTGCCTGCTTCAGATCGAGACGTTCAATAATATCGATATCGATATCAACTCGCTCAAAATTAGGAATCGTTTTTGACAGGTTAGCGCAAAGTTCTTGCAGGATGATTGGGTCTTGCTCAATAATCAAGATACGAAGTAAAGGTAGCATAGGGATTTCACAATAAAATTTTATAATGCTCAACAGCATAACTAAAGGAGTGAGACTTGTGAAATTAATACTTTGAAAATTTTCACCTGTTAGTTTTACACGTCCTAGTGAGTTGGGGAAAGATGAAAGTCGAGAAATATTTTGGTGTTATGTTTGTAGGCGCGGCTTTATGCCGCGTTTTTGGCGTTTTTGGGGCTTGTGCTTTATTGCGCGAGGTAAACTCGCGACTACGGGGTTGGCGTTATGTTTGTAGGCGCGGCTTTATGCGGCGCTTTTGGGGTTTTGAAGCTTGTGCTTTATTGCACGAGGTAAACTCGCGACTACAGGGTTGGTGTTATGTTTGTAGGCGCGGCTTTATGCTGCGCTTTTGGGGTTTTTTGCTTTATTGCGCGAGGTAAACTCGCGACTACAGGGTTGGTGTTATGTTTGTAGGTGAGGCTTTATGCCGCGTTTTTGGGTTTTTTGGGGCTTTGGGGTTTGTGCTTTATTGCGCGAGGTAAACTCGCGACTACGGGTTTGGTGTTATGTTTGTAGGCGCGGCTTTATGCGGCGCTTTTGGGGTTTTGAGGTTTGTGCTTTATTGCGCGAGGCAAACTCGCGACTACAGGGTTGGCGTTATGTTTGTAGGTGCGGCTTTGTGCCGCGCTTTGGGGTTTTGAGGTTTTGAGGTTTGTGCTTTATTGCGCGAGATAAACTCGCGACTACAGGGTTTGGTGTTGTATTTGTAGGCGCGGCTTTATGCCGCGTTTTTGGGGTTTTGGGGCTTGTGCTTTATTGCGCGAGGTAAACTCGCGACTACAGGTTTGGTGTTATGTTTGTAGGCGCGGCTTTATGCCGCGTTTTTTGGGGCTTGTGCTTTATTGCGCGAGGTAAACTCGCGACTACAGGGTTGGTGTTATGTTTGTAGGCGCGGCTTTATGCGGCGCTTTTGGGGTTTTGAGGCTTGTGCTTCATTGCGCGAGGTAAACTCGCGACTACAGGGTTGGCGTTATGTTTGTAGGTGAGGCTTTATGCCGCGTTTTTGGCGTTTTTGGGGCTTGTGCTTTATTGCGTGAGGTAAACTCGCGACTACGGGGTTGGCGTTATGTTTGTAGGCGCGGCTTTATGCGGCGCTTTTGGGGTTTTGAAGCTTGTGCTTTATTGCGCGAGGTAAACTCGCGACTACATGCCGCGCTTTTGGGGCTAATCAGTCTTTTCTTTAAACTCACACAAATCTTCAATAATACAGCTGCCACATCTGGGCTTACGGGCTACGCAGGTATAACGTCCGTGAAGTATTAACCAATGATGTACGTCTACTTTAAATTCAGCAGGCACTACTTTTTCAAGCTTTTGTTCAACGGCTACAACATCTTTACCCATGGCAAGCTTAGTACGATTAGAAACACGAAATATATGTGTATCCACGGCTATTACAGGCCAGCCAAAGGCGGTATTGAGTACAACATTAGCTGTTTTTCTGCCAACGCCTGGTAGAGCTTCTAGGGCTTCACGATTTTCTGGCACGATGCTGTTATGTTCATCCACCAATATTTGGCACATTTTGTATACGTTGGCGGCTTTAGAATTAAATAAGCCAATGGTTTTTATATAATCACGCAGTGTATCGTGGCCTATATCTAAAATGGCTTGGGGTGTGTTAGCAACAGGGAACAATTTTCGAGTGGCTTTATTAACACCTACATCGGTTGCTTGCGCTGAGAGCGTAACGGCAACCAGTAACTCAAATGGGCTTGAATATTCAAGCTCTGTTACTGGGTGTGGATTATCGTCGCGCAGGCGCGATAGTATTTGGTGACGTTTTTCTTTATTCATGCAACTTAAAACGTATTAACTATTTACTAAGTCAATACGTTTTCCCCTTAAGTTAAGCTAGTAACGCGTGCGCGAGGGCCTTTTTCAGCCTCTGGCGGTGCAATTTGTTTTGATTTTATTTGTGCGTCAATTACGTTTTTAGCGGCAATAAGTAACCCAAGGCCTAAAAAGGCACCCGGTGGTAAAATGGCGAGTAAAAACTGGTTGTCAAAGTTAAACACTTCTATGCGTAAACTTTGTGCCCATGGGCCAAGTAATAAGTCGGCACCGTCAAATAAAGTACCTTGGCCAATTAGCTCGCGCATTGCGCCTAAAACAACAAGCACAATCATAAAGCCTAAACCCATCATTAAGCCGTCAAATGCTGATAAATGAACAGGATTTTTAGATGCATATGCTTCGGCGCGGCCAATAATGGCGCAGTTAGTTACAATCAACGGGATAAAAATCCCCAATGATTGATACAAACCAAAGGTGTAAGCGTTCATCAGTAATTGAACAATAGTTACAAAACCTGCGATGATCATGACAAATACAGGTATGCGAATATCTTTTGGCACCCAGTTACGTACAACCGATACGGTCACGTTTGAGCCTATGAGTACCAATAAAGTAGCTAAACCTAAACCTAAAGCATTTGTAATAGTTGATGTAACGGCAAGTAACGGGCATAAGCCTAACAGCTGCACAAGAGCAGGGTTATTTACCCATATACCGTCTTTGTATAATGTTTTTAACTCACTCATTTAGTTGCCTCTACACATTCACCATTAGGCGCTGCAAAAATATCATCAAAATTAGTTTGTGCGAACAATACGGCGTTTTTAACCGAACCCACAACAGCACGAGGCGTTATGGTTGCACCTGTAAATTGATCAAACTGGCCGCCATCTTTTTTTACAGCCCAACGAGCGTCTTCTTCACCTTCAACTGTTAAGTTTTTAAAGGTGGTGATCCAAAGCGATTTTTTAACTTCTACTTTGTCACCAAGCCCAGGTGTTTCTTCGTGTTTAGTGGTACGAACGCCAGCAATAGTGCCATCGCTCAATACGGCTGTTAATAAGTTAATATCGCCACTGTAACCGTTTGGCGTAACATGCCTAATAACAACGGCGACCGGTTTATTGTTTTTACGAGCACGATAAATTACTTGGTCTGCGTGTGGGCCTAGCTTTTCGTTAGAAATAACTACGCAATCTTGTGATAATTGATTATCGTACGATTTTGGGTCGAGTACTTCTTGTAGTTGCGCAGTAAGTTGCAGCTGTTCTTGCTCTGCAATTTTATCAGCAGTAAGTGCGTTGATAGAGGCAACTAAACCCGTTGTTACCAGCGCAAAAGCCGTTAAAATGGCGCCGTTTTTGGCCATTGAAGAAATAATCATTTTACTGCCCCATGACCGTAAGTTCTCGGCTGTGTGTAGTAGTCAATTAGCGGTACTGCAATATTAATCAATAATACGCTAAAGGCGATGGCATCAGGGAAGCCACCAAAAGTGCGAATTAAATAAATTAGTAAGCCAATTAGCGCGCCATAAATTAAGCGCCCTTTATTGGTGGTTGCTGCAGATACCGGATCGGTCGCTATAAAAAATGCACCCATCATAGTGGCACCACTTAATAAGTGAAATAGGGTGCCCGGCTCAGTACCTGATGCAGCAATATAGCCAATTGCGCTGCATACAGCTAAACTTGCAATAAAACTGACGGGAATATGCCAGTTAATTATTTTTGCTTTTAATAAGTATAAACCACCGGCTAAAAAGCCTAAGTTAACCCATACCCAACCAAGGCCAGCCCATTCGTTAAATAATGGTTTTTGCATGCTTTCGGTTACGGTTAAGCCGTGGGCTATATCTGTTTTAACTGTGTCCAGTGGTGTTGCCATTGTTAGGCCATCAACCCCTGCACGTACTTGATCTAGACTGAACCCAGAGGCCGTAAAATCGGTAAATATGAGCCTTAGCTGATCTGCAAAGCCTATTGGCGTATTTATTAAATCGGTGACAGGCAGCCACGCGGTCATTTGTACAGGGAACGACACTAAAAGCAGTACATAAGCAGCCATTGCTGGATTAAATAAATTAAACCCAAGGCCGCCATAAAGCTGTTTAACTATAACGATAGAAAATAAACAACCAATAACAATTACCCACCAAGGCGCAAGGGGCTGAATACTCAATGCCAATAACACACCAGTAAGCCATGCGCTGCCATCACTCAGTGCAGGCCAAACAGGGCGCTTTCGCATTAGCATTATGGCAGCTTCAAAAGCGCTTACAGCAACGAGCGCGAGCACCAGTTGAATAAGTACACCGGTTCCAAAAAAGAAAACTTGAGCAATTAGCCCAGGAATACACGCAGCAATAACGCTAAGCATTAATCGCGTTAACGATTTATGGCTGTGATTATGCGGCGAACTGGCCATGGTTAATTTCATGACTGATTATTTCCTTCTTTTTGTAACTTTTTAGCTTTTGCTCTCGCAATTGCTGCGGCCACGGCGGCTTTTTTCTTATCGTCGGCTGATTTAGGTTTATCTGCTTCAGTAGAATTGGATGATTCATCGGTATTATTGTCTGCACCCTTTGGTGCAACACTATCAATTTGTAGCTCTTGAATTTGCTCGGCTTCTACAAGTGCTTTAGCCGCTTTTTTGGCTTTTGCGCGCGCAATGGCCGCCGCTACCGCTGCTTTTTTGTCATCAACAGGGGCCGCACTTTGTGGCTCTTCACTCACGGTTTGCTCAGCTTCTTCTAATGCTTTAGCTGCTTTTTTAGCTTTTGCACGAGCAATGGCCGCCGCTACCGCTGCTTTTTTATCATCAACTGGGGCATCGGTTTGTGGCTCTTCACTCACTGCTTGTGCCGCTTTTTTAGCTTTAGCGCGTGCAATGGCTGCCGCTACTGCTGCTTTTTTATCATCAACTGGGGCATCGTTCTGTGGCTCTTCACTTGCTTGTGCTGCTTTTTTAGCTTTAGCACGAGCAATGGCTGCCGCTACTGCTGCTTTTTTATCATCAACAGGAGCATCGTTCTGTGGCTCTTCACTTGCTTGTGCTGCCTTTTTGGCTTTAGCACGAGCAATGGCTGCCGCTACTGCTGATTTTTTATCATCAACGGGTGCAGTATCGGTTGATACCTCTGTTTGAGATTTTTGTTCTTTATATTGTCGAGCTTGTTCTTTGCGCAGTGCACGCTCTTTTGCTACTTCGCTATTGTCTGGCTCTAATTCAGCAGATTGATCGCCTAGCTTTTTAGCTTTAGCACGAGCAATAGCGGCTGCAACCGCTGATTTTTCACCGCCGTTATCGGGTTTATTTTTAACTCGGGCGAGGGCATCGGCCACTTTTTGCTTTTCGTCGTCTGATTTAGCGGCAGGTTTACGCTTATGACGATTTTTACGTTCTTCTTGCTCGCGCTCTAGGCGCTCTTTTCTTGCGTCAAAGCGCTCTTTTGCTCTGTCTGCTTTAATTTTGTCTGCTTGTTGTTCTTTAATTTCAACCTTAGCTATACGGTAATACTGCACGAGTGGAATTTCGCTTGGGCACACATATGCACAGGCACCACATTCAATACAATCAAATAAATTATGTTCTTGTAGCTTGTCGTACTCTTTTGATTTAGCAAACCATTGTAGTTGCTGAGGCAATAAAGAAGCCGGGCAAGCATCGGCGCATGCGCTACATCGAATACAGGCTTTTTCAGGGCCAGGTTCTGCGAGCTCTTTATGATCAGGCGCTAAAATACAGTTAGTTGTTTTAACTATACCAATACGAACTGTTGGTAGCGTAAAGCCCATCATAGGGCCGCCCATTACAACACTTTGTTGCGGTACAGGCGAAAAACCTTGGCAATCAAGTAAGTGCTTTATTTCAGTGCCAAGGAGCGCCCATACATTCCCTGGATTATGTATAGTGTTACCTGTTACGGTAACTACACGTTCAATCAGTGGTTTACCTTCATAAACGGCTTGCTGTACGGCAAATAAAGTACCCGTGTTATGCACTAAAATACCAATATCAGCAGGAATACCAATGCTGGGAACTTCACGGTTGGTAAGTAATTTAATTAATTGCTTTTCACCACCCGATGGATAAATAGTGGGAACCGTTTGAATAATAATTTTTGAGTTATGCTCAGCTGCCAGCTTCATCGCGGCAATCGCTTCCGGCTTATTATCTTCTATACCCACAATGCATAGCGTTGGGTTTAAAAGCTGCTGCATTATTTCAATGCCTTGGATAACTTCTTTAGCGTGTTCGCGCATTAAAACGTCATCGGCAGTAATATAAGGTTCGCACTCAACGGCATTTACAATCAAAAATTCGATAGGTTGCTTGGTATCTGCTTTCACATAAGTAGGAAAACCAGCACCACCCATACCGCTAATACCGGCTTGGTGAATAATATTTATCAGCTCGTCATGACTAAGCTCAGCAGGATTTTTATTTTTATTAAGTGCTGTCCATTCGTCTTTGCCGTCTGGCTCAATAATAACGCTTAGCTCAGGCAGGGCTGATGGATGAGCTGATGGCATAGGTGCTATGTCAGTAACCACACCAGAGCTTGGCGCATGCACAGGTACCGACCAGTTAGCAGCAGGCGCTGTGAGTGGTTGGCCTTTTAATACGTGTTGGCCTTTTTCTACCAGTAACTTGCCATTTGCGCCTATGTGTTGCTTAAGCGCAACAATAAGTTTATCGGGCAACGGTAGGCGAGTAATACTCGCACTATTAGAGAGTGATTTTTGTTGTGGTGGGTGTATGCCGCCAGGAAATGCCCACACGGTGCCTTTTTTTATTTGTTCAAGTAACTTGTCCACTCAAACCTCTAATCTATTTGTGTAACAGGAATAGCATCTAGCTGCCATTTCCAGTTTTGTTTAGTTTCGGCTACAGGTAGCATATCAATGCAATCTACAGGGCAAGGCTCAACACATAAGTCACAGCCGGTACATTCATCAATTAACACCGTATGCATTTGACGAGTTGCGCCTAAAATAGCGTCAACAGGGCAGGCTTGAATACATTTGGTACAACCAATACATTCGTCTTCGCGAATATAAGCCACTGTTTTTATAGGTTCTGCTTGCTCGCCGCCAGCAAGTGGTTTTTCATCAACACCCATTAAGCCGGCAAGCTTTTTCATGGTTGATTCGCCGCCCGGTGGACATTTATTTATTTCATCGCCATTGGCTATGGCTTCGGCGTAAGGGCGACAACCTGGGTAGCCACATTGACCGCATTGAGTTTGCGGCAAAATAGTGTCAATTTGTTCAACAATAGGGTTGCCTTCAACACGAAAGCGTATTGCTGCAAATCCTAAAATAAGTCCAAAAACGAGTGCTAGCGAGCCAATCGCTATCAAGGCATAAAACAAGGTCATATTAAAACTTCACTAATCCAGTAAAACCCATAAACGCCATCGACATTAAGCCTGCGGTGATCATTGCAATGGAGGCGCCTTTAAAAGGCGTAGGAACATCAGCCGCCGCTAAACGCTCTCGTAGTGCTGCAAACAATACAAGCACTAAAGAAAAACCAACTGCAGCACCAAAACCATACACTGCAGATTGTAAAAACGAATGATCTTCTTTGATATTTAATAGAGCAACACCTAATACCGCGCAGTTAGTGGTGATCAGCGGTAAAAATATGCCTAGTAAACGATATAGGGTAGGGCTTGTTTTACGCACAACCATTTCGGTAAATTGCACTACAACGGCAATTACTAAAATAAAACTCATGGTACGTAAAAATTCGATATCCAGAGGGATTAAAATATATTGATTAACTAAATAGCTAGTCACCGAGGCAAGCGTAAGCACAAACGTGGTTGCCAAAGACATACCAATCGCCGTATCAAGCTTACCTGATACGCCCATAAACGGACATAAGCCTAAAAATTGTACTAATACAAAGTTATTAACTAGAACGGTTCCAATCAATAACAAGACATATTCTGTCATGTGTGCCTCACGCTATTAAAGTCCTGCGTATTATCCTTTTTTCTGCCCCGATAAACAACATTTGCGAGTCGTTATCAGTTAAATAAACGCGAGGACAAACATATTGATCACAAGGCTGTAAAATTAATGTGATTTTGATGTAAGGATAAAATAGCAGAAACAAAAAAAGAGCAACGAATGCTCTTTTTTGTATTTGTTAAAACTAATTAAATGTCTTTAGGTTTTTCTATGTAATAACCTTGAACGCCATCTAAACACAACGTTTCTATAATATGTTTTTCTTCTTGGCTCTCAACACCTTCAGCAAATACGCTAACACCTATACGGTGGGCTAAGTCGACCATTAAGCGCATAAAGTACTGATTGTTTTTATCATCTTCTAGGCCGCGAGTATAACTTGCATCCATTTTAATAAAGTCAGGTTTTAAATCGCGGAAAAACTTAAATGAGGTTAAACCAACACCAAAGCGTTCAACTGTAACGCGGGCGCCTACGCGGTGTACCATATCAATAAAGCGCTTACTGGCTTTAATATTTTGTTGTAAGCCAAACTCACTTACTTCAAAAATAAGCTTTGATGCAATATGCGTGTCTTTTAATAAGCGGCGTTCAAGCCAAATAACAAACTGATCGTTGTGTGCACTTGAGGCTGTAACGTTTAAACCAAAAAACTTTTCAGATAAATTACGGCTTTTCACTTTTTCAAGGGAAGAGTCAATTATCAGGCGGTCAATTTCTATTGCCATATCAAGCTTTTCGGCCATCGCTAAAAAAGAGGCCGTAGGAAGTACTTGATTGTCTTCTGTTTTAAATCGCACTTGTATTTCAGCATAGGCTTTAATACTTTTACCAAGCGGCATAATGTTTTGCATAACTAAATGTACACGCTTAGATTCAATAACCTCGTTAATAACCTTACGCCAGTTTTGATTACCAAAACCTGCACTTACGTTATTAACTAAATCGGTCTCGCGTTGCACGTGCCATGCATTTACTTGTTTTGATTGCGCCATACTCATCGCGTTATCAACAACAGAAAGTAGTTCACCCAAAGGCTTACCTTTTTCGTAACTGACAATGCCCGTGTTAGCAACAGAGCTTAGCTCTTGGTTTTGTTGATACTGAGTAAAACGCGATTGTAGATTTTCACCAAAGCGCTCTGCTTCTTTCAATGGAGTGTGGGGCAGTACTACAGCAAAGTCAGAGCTGTTTAATCTAAACACTTGGCTACCCGTGTAAGTGCCGCTTATGTGCTTAATAATATCGGCAACGCCTTTAACGTACTCGTCACCTTTTTGATAACCACGGCTCTGATTTATTGCTTGTAACTCGCTACAACGTATCATAGCTAAAGAGCCAAATGTACTTTGCTCACTGTTTTCAATGTTTTTTTCGTAATACTCAACAAACATATTACGGTTGCCAAGCGAAGTAATTACATCTTTATATGCTTCATGTTTAATGTTTAATGCAGCGTTTTGTATATCTTCACTTTTACTTTTCAAAAAGTGAGATAAACGATTAAAGCTAGGAACTAAATCTTTACCTAGTTTTTTTAATCGAGTGCCATCTAATGCTGTTTCTAAATCATTATCAACTTGGTTTTGGTTGATATAAATATCGATAATGTCAGCTACCGTTGTACTTATGTTTTTATTTAAACGGTAAAAAATAGATTGCATTAGGATTATTGGAATAATAACCAAAATAGCAGAAATCAAAATAACGATAAAAAGGGATGTTTGCAGCTGAGCAGCTAAATGCTCAATGTTAAGTACAAATTCAACTTTTATATCTGCTGCATCGTTTACAGCAAATTGAGGGCGTACAGAGTTCAATTTTGATAGTACAAAATCAGCAAACATTGGTAATTGGGTAGGGGGTTTAACGCTGAATATTTCAGCCCCTTGGTAGTCTCTTAGAGTAAAGCTTGTAAACGTTTTACCATCTGCAATTGATTGTTTTAGATTTTGAGCAGAAATATCGTCTAAAGAAAGGTCATTAATATACTTAGTAACAGTAGTTTGTGCACTTTTTTGCGCATCACTCACCGCAGTATCAAAGTTTATAGATATGAAGTAGCTTCCTGCTGCCACACACAATAACCAAGAGATAATTTGTATAAAAATAAGTTTTTTAAATCCAGCCATGTTTTCAGTCTTTTAATAATTCAAAATGGAAGAAATCAAGTCCTTGATTAATAAACTAAGTTACAATGCATAAGAATAATAAACTAATGCTTTAGTTATATAAGGAAGAGTAGTGGAATTAGCTTGAGATGTCTATGAAATTCTTAGAATTGGCTCCCCCTCCCCGACTCGAACGGGGGACCTGCGGATTAACAGTCCGTCGCTCTAACCAACTGAGCTAAGGGGGAACTAAAGTAGTGATATTATTATGATGATTTGGCTCCCCCTCCCCGACTCGAACGGGGGACCTGCGGATTAACAGTCCGTCGCTCTAACCAACTGAGCTAAGGGGGAACTACATCATAAACTTGGCTCCCCCTCCCCGACTCGAACGGGGGACCTGCGGATTAACAGTCCGTCGCTCTAACCAACTGAGCTAAGGGGGAAGCGTCTTGCCTTTCAACGGGGCGAAATATTAATGACCGAGCCGCAAAGTGTCAACATATAAAAGTCATAAATTGAAAAAAGAGGTTTATTCGTTGTTTTTGTGTTCGATCTGCGTGTTTTGTAGCTCTATTAAAGTTACTTTTTTAAAAATTTAAGAATAACAATGTGACTTTTATTATTGTTGAGTCTTTAAATTGGTTAAATTAAACACGCTATTAAAGTCACTTGTAATTAAAAATCGGCCCAAAAACATAAAAACTCATTTTTTCTTAGTGGGTATTCTTCGCATTTATTTACTTTTTTGCTTTAATTTTCTAAAAAAATACTTCTGTGAATATTCACAGAAGTATTTTTTACCCTTAATTGTGATCTAATCACTATTTATAAATAGGGTATTTATTTTCTGCGTTCAAAAATAGAACAATCAATAACTTAACTTTGTCTTAAACGTTTTTTGTTTACCAACGTACAACTATGTTAAGAAGAAAAACCGGCGAGCTACAATTTTTAGTGTGAGTGTAACTGACAGATCTAACTGGGTAATAGGGAATAGATAAGAATATATGGGAATAGGTGGGAGAAATAAGGGTTTAAGAGGAGTTTAATAAAAATTAAGTGCGAAAAAGAAAGAGCGAATAAAATGGGTAAAATTAAAACCCTGTTTTGCTACACGGGAACAGGTGGGTAACTAAAAAACAATCTCTGCTTTGACAACTTTACCCAATAACCCGAGAGTCTTCAAAATATAGTGCGATTCAGTACTTCCATCTTCAATATAAAACTCAGTATCTTTACGTTCGATGCTATCAAATACTAGCTTGAGCTTGGTATCGGTTATAGCCAGTTTAGCAGCAAAGTAGCAACCATTCATTGGGCTGAGGAAACCGTACATACTACCTGGCGCTATGGATTTATCCTTGGTGTCTATGTATACAGTTGCATCCACAGGGATAGAGGTATGGGATACTTCACTCAGCTTAACTTGCAAAAGATCGTTATCTCTTGCGTAAATATCATCAAGCGTGTTGTCATTTGATTTCACAGAGTTTAGTGAATCGAGGGCATTATTCTTTGCCTGTTCTGTAGCCTTTGAATCATCCAGGCGCTTCTTAAGAATGTCGGTAAATGGCACATCAACCACCTCAGCAAACTCAATCAAATAATCAATAGGAGGATCTCTATGGCCTTCATAATTTGATTGGGTATGCCTATGCACACCAATACGCTTAGCCACAGTGCCTATATCTAGGGACTTTTGCTCTCTTAGCGCTTTTAAATAGTCATTGAATGCAGTCATGTTTCTTTAGGTCTGTGTTCGGATGATGGACTTATCATGTATTTAATCACACAAGCGCGTGCATACAAAATAAAAAATTAACACGAACCATGTTATCAAGTGCGATCTTTCGCGCTTTAAAAGTGCGAACTGCGAACCCCTCCAATTAAAAATAAATAATTATAAATATCAACACTTTAATAATGAATGTACACAATCGTATAAATTATAGTTTGAATGTATACGATTGTATGTATATGCTTGTGTTCATGGATACAAGAATATACATAAAAGGTAACTAAAATGGATAGCATAGAATACCTCGGTTGGACAAAAGCAGACATAAAAGCTGCGTTAGAAGATGAGGGTTGGTCATGTCGCCAATTATCTTTTAGTCGTGGTTACACCTCAAATGCAGTGCAAACCGCACTGCATAGACCATACCCAGCTATTGAAAGAATCATTGCAGATGTAATCGGTGTAAGTGCCTGTGAAATATGGCCAGAGCGTTACGGTAAAGATGGCAAGCCAAACCGTAAGATCGGACGTCGTAAGATGAACGGGGCATAAGTCATGGAACTTTACACTGCTAAGCAAATTGCTGATTACTTACTTTTTAGTAAACGCAGCATTCAAATTAAAGCAAAAAATGAAAACTGGCCTTTTACCGAAGTTAAAAGCCGTGGTGGGAAAGTGCGTAAATACGCGCTCAGTGAGTTACCTGTATACGTACGTATACAAATCGAAGAGGCTATTATTAAATCCTTAGATACGTCCGCATCTAAAAGCGGCGAATCATATTTAGCTCTTAATGAAAAAGTGAGCTGCTTAAATAAAGATTTAATCAATCAACAGCGCCAGTCAAATCTTAAAAGTTTGGCCGGATTGCAAAACATAGATCCTAAAGTAAATGCGAAAGTGCGCATATTAGAGGCTGCCGATTCATTTATAGCTTTAAACAAGCTAGGGAAGATTGCAGGCTTAAAGCTTTTTAGTGAACACTACAACCAGTGCATGTTAGACATCCCAGTAGAGTACAAGGCACTTATACCATCAGTGTCGCGTAACTCACTCATACGCTGGCAAAAAACCATTACTGAAAAAGGTATAGCTGGGCTTGCTTTAAAGCCAAAGCGTACAGGCAAATCAATCATCGATTCAGACAAAGAGCTAGCCGATTTTTGCATAGCCATGATCTACCAATACCCACACGTAAAAGCCACACAAATAAAAGAGGGTTTAATCGCTCGCTTTTACCAAGTAGGTAAAGCACTACCAGCTGAAACCACAATTCGCGATTGGCTAACACGTTGGAAGCGCGAAAACAGCGCACTTTATACCAAAATGGCAAACCCAGATGCTTGGAAAAACAAGTATATGAGCGCCATGGGTAAAATGGACGAAAACGTAAAACGTCTAAACCAATTATGGGAGTTCGATTCAACCCCATCAGACGTAATGCTAACCGATGGCCGTCACTCATTAATCGGAATTATTGACGTATTTAGTCGCCGTGCAAAAGTCGTTATTCACCCAACAAGTGACAGCACCGGTATTTGTTTAGTTATCCGTAAAGCAATACTTGATTGGGGTATCCCTGAAATAGCACGCACAGATAACGGTAAAGACTACACCTCAATACAAATTAAAAGTGTGTTTGACGCGCTAGACATAAAGCACGAAACAACACGCCCGTTTTCAGGCGAAGAAAAGCCTTACATTGAACGTTTTTTCAAAACATTCTCGCACGATATAGCAGAGTTATTAACAGGCTATGTTGGTCACAACGTATCAGAACGCCAAGCAATCGAAGCGCGAAAAACCTTTGCACAACGCTTATTAGCAAAGCAAGGCGGTGATAAGTCAGCTATCGAAATCAACATGACAGCCCAGCAGCTGCAAGAGTTTGTAGATAATTGGATTGACAGCCGTTACCACCACAAGCCACACAGCAACATAGGTAACAAAACGCCATTCGATTTATTCGCAGCAAGTCGCGACCAAATCAAAGTGATCAAAGACGAGCGTTTGCTTGATGTAATGCTACAGCCAATACCATCAAATCGCGGTTTACGCATGGTAGGCAAAGAGGGCATAAAATTAAGTGGTGGTTTCTATATAGCACCGGAACTAGGCGCAATCGTAGGCGATGAAGTGCTATGTAAGTGGGACCCTAAAAACGTAGGCCGTATTTACGTGTTTAATCGCATGAATAACGAGTTTATCTGTATCGCAGTAGACCACGAAATAGAGTCAGCAGGCATGACACGCCAAGACGTAGCGCAGCATGCAAAACGCAGCCAATCAGCCGAAACATCACGCAAGCTAAAAGAGCTTAAAAAGACCGCTAAAAGCGTCAACGTTTCAAACATAGCAAACGAAGTGTTAGGGCATTACACAACCCAAAATAAAGCACTTGCAACACTGCCTAAACAGTCAGTAGAACACACCAACGTCATAACGCAATCAGCTATTAAAGCGCTCGATAGTAAGCCAGCAGTTGGCTTTAGTGACGAGCAATTAAGTGAGTTTGAAAAGCGCCGTAAGCAGTTAGATGAAGAAACCGCAATAGCAAAGGTAAACCCAACACCGTTATTCGACAACCCGCAAAGTAAAGCCATGTTTCATAAAAAGCAGTGCCGAGATAATCAGTTAAGTGATGTAGATGCGCTATGGCTAAACGGATGGGAGCAAAAGAATCGCGCAACGTCAAAGCGCTTAGACGACTTACTAAACGACATGAACCCAGCACCCGCTGCAACCACAAAATTACATAACCAGTAAAAGGAAAAACCATGAAAACTAAAATAGCAATCGTAAGCAACGTAGTAGCTACACAAATGATGGTAGAAGCACTAAATCAACGCGCTCATGGAGTGCCAGGTATTGGCCTTATTTACGGTGATCCAGGTCTTGGTAAAACCACCGCAACAGCATGGTTGGTTAACCGCTGCGACGGCATATACATACGTGCTACATCGGGCATGACATTAGCCCAGTTGTTACGTCAAATAGTTAAAGAACTAAGTGGCCCTGACATTTACACCCGTGAAGCCATGCTTAATTACATCATAGAGCACATGGCAATCTCTAATCGTCCGCTATTCATAGACGAAGCCGACTACCTGCTAAACGACAAAAACACACTCGAAATTGTGCGCGACATACACGATCTAACTAACTGCCCAGTTGTACTTATTGGCATGGAATCAGTACGCCGTAAATTACAGCGCCACCGCCAGTTTTTTAACCGCATATCAGAATGGCTAGAGTTCAAACCACTGCAATTCAACGACCTACAAATAATCGTAAGTGCAGTGATAGAACCAAACTTAACGATTCAAGATGACTTACTAAAACAGCTCTTAAGCGACACCGACGGAGAAGTGCGCCGCATCATTACAGGGCTTTCAAAAGTTGAAGCATTCGCGCTGGCAAACGGGCTAACAAGCATCGACCTACAGCAGTGGGGCAGCAAAGAATTTTTCCTTAAAAAAGCGTAGGAGAAACTTAGTGAGCCGCCCACAACTAAAAGATGCATGGGATGCAATGAGAATCTTAAAAAAATTCTCATTGCAGCAAGTGCGCGATGCAATAGAGCACACCACATTAGCTCAGTTAAAAACCTTTGCTAAACGCTTAGTCATAGCAAAAGCACTTGCTGAGCATGTAGACCATGAAGAGGTCACATACTCGCTTTTAAACGACCAATATAACCCGTTTGAACAGCCTATAAATGATGGTGCCACTAAACAAAACTCAGGGAGACAGCGCATGTGGCAATCAATGCGAATCCTCAACGAATTTGACGCGGGCCAAGTAGCCAGTACATCCGATGTGTCGTTAGCCTCGGCCCGATCATATATCTCAATTTTAAAAAAAGCAGGATATGTATTTATTGCTAAATCAGCTCCGCGTACAGGCTCAATAATAGAGCGAGCGGGTGAAGCAACAATTTATCGACTGCTTAAAAATACCGGCCCAACGCGACCAATACCAAAGGCCTCAGGTATATACGACACTAACCTAAACAAGCTCGTAAAGTTCAGAGAAGTAAAGCGCAAAGCCAATGTAATAGCACCCGTAACATTAGGAGAGGCGCATGATTACCAATAACTGGTTACACGTCTTAAAAGACGAAGTTGAAAGGCAGGGAATGCGCCTAGTAGCAGAAAAACTTGGCGTGAGCAAAGCAACTGTAAGCCAGGTACTAAACAATAAATATAAAGCCTCTACACACGTAATACAGCAGCGTGTAGAGGGCGTTTATATGGCATTTACAGTTGATTGCCCAATCCTTGGCGATATAGCAGTAAATCAGTGTCTTGAGCACCAAAACAGAAAGTTCGCAGCAACCAATCATATACGCGTCGCTCTTTATAAAGCATGCCGCAATGGTTGCTCCAACTCAAAACTATGCGGGAGTAAATAACCATGCAACTACGTAACACACTAATCGAACTACAAAAAAGAGGGCTGCAAGTAATCAGCTCGCACAAAGGCTTTAGCTGCCATGTAATCGAGGTAGCAGGCCAAGCCCCAGCACATTTACCAGTAATAACTGAAACTAAAAACGGGCAAACTCGCCAGGTTCGCCCAGCCAAGTTACACGGTCAAATCATCATGTTTATAGAAGGATAAACCACCATGCCACAAGAGTTTTTAATAAACCACAAAGGCCATCAAGTACCGGTTAAGGCTATTCGCCCAGCCGACATAATTCGCCATGAATTTGTGCAAACAGCAATAGCTAAAGCCAAACAGCAAAGCAAAGCCTTGGCTGAATTTAAAGCACAACAATTTAGCGAGTTCGACGCGTTCCTTGGCTTACTAGCGCAAGAGTACGCAGTAGAAATGGGCGGTAAAAAAGGAAACGTCACACTACGCAGTTTTGATCACTCACAAAAAGTAACGCTACAAGTGCAAGAAAGCATAGAACTTGGCCCAGAGCTATTAGTAGCAAAAGAGCTAATAGACGAGTGTCTAAACGAATGGAGCGAGGGCGCAAACGAAAACCTAAAACTCATTATTGAGCAAACCTTTGCCACCGATAAAAAAGGCAAAGTAAGCGTGCAAAAAGTACTTGGCTTGCGTCGTCTAAAAATTACTGACGATACCGGTAAATGGCAGCGCGCAATGGACATCATAGCCGATGCAATTCAAGTCATAGACTCCACTCGGTTTATTCGTTTTTACGAAACCATAGGCGAGCAAGAACACGCAATTTCACTTGATATAGCCAAGCTGTAAGGAGTAATTCATGGAAGGCATAACAATTCAAGTAAGCGAATACAGCGAGCTACAAAATATCGTTAACCAGGTAGCCCAAAGTAAAGAGCCAGTAAACCTTAACTTTGTATTTCAAAACATCACCTTTGTAGTGCAAAGCCAACTGGTAAGCATAAACCCAGTAACACCAATAGGCACAACCATAAAGCCTAATTAAGTAACCAAAAAGCGCGCACGGATGCGGCTTTTTATCAAAGTGCTTTATCTAAAACTAAAAGCACTTTGATAAAAACAAAGCAACAAAAGGAGGTCACATGGCCCTATTAATACAACCCACATTAGAACTAAAGCAGCTTGTTGCACTCGTTAAATTTTTAGAGTGCTCACATAAACTGGCAATAGACACCAGCGTATTTACAGCTCAAGAAGCAACCGACATAGGCCAAAGCTATTTAAGCCTACGTGAGCAGTTAGAAGAGTTTAAAAATGACTAAAGTAAAGCTAATACAGCTAATTCATATTGCGAAAAGCCAACTAGGGCTAGACGACGATACCTACCGCGCAGCACTACTAGGCGCATCGGGTAAAACGTCATGCAGCCAAATGAGTGTGCCAGAGCTAAACAAAGTGTTAGAGCATTTTAAAAAAGCAGGGTTTAAAACAAAGGCTAAACGCCGTTTAAGCCCAAAATCAGATCCAAAGCAATTTGGTGAGATAAACAAAATTCGCGCAATTTGGATCACCATGCACAAACAAGGTTTTGTGCGTGATGGCTCAGAAACCGCCCTAGATAGCTACGTTAATCGCGTTTTAAATCGTAATAAGCTAGGTCAGAATATCAGTTTTCATACTCATTTTTTAACCCAACAACAAGCGCTTAAAGTACTCGAATCACTTAAGCAGTGGCAAAAGCGCGAATTACAAAAAGAGCAACATCGAGGTAATAATGGCTAACCAAAAAGAGGAACAACCAGAGCTATTTGGTGAGAGCATCGAAGAACTGCAAGATTGCCTAAACAAACTATCTACAGCAGACGCAGCTGAGGTACGCAAGCGCTGGCCTAGTAACTTACAATCGCTCGCGTTGCTTATTGAGTCACAACTTACTAAAGCTGGCGTAAACGATCCTCAAGGTTTAGGTGAAGCTATCACCCTTGCGATAGGTCACTACTTTGGAGGGCGTGATGTTTACATACCAACAGACCAACGCCTAAAAGCAGCACTACGCGATATACAAATATGGCAAGAGTACAAAGGTAATAACATTGAGCAGCTAGGTAATAAATTTAAACTAACAGAGCGACGAATAGCTGAAATAGTCCAACGTCAACGAGCTGTTGAAACCGAGCGCCGCCAACGGAGGTTATTTTAATGAGTAAAGTATTAATGGGTAACGTACTTAATGAAGCAGTGAATGTAGCTGCTGAGGCGGTAGAGTGTGTTGATACGCTAATAGTAGACATGCTAGAAGGCAAGCACCCAAACAACTACGTGCTATTGGGCACACTTCAAATGCAACACACCGATATACAAGTACAACTGCACGTAATGCAAGACGAAAACAAATTTATAGATGAAGTAGGCGCTCCGCTGATAGCTAAAGCACCGGCAGCGCTTGAGAGCGTAAAAGCAGGCGATTTGGAGTTTATGCTCATACATAAACCGAGTGAATTACTAAAGGGGGTTGCTGAATTACAGATAAAAATTAAGGAGTTACGTAAATAAACAGTAGTTAATCCTGATCAGTTGCGCGATTTACGTTTTAAGTTAAGTTAGAGGCTGAAATCGTTGAAGTACTTCCGTAACTGCTGAATTACTCAATAATTACGTAAATGTTTATTATGGAATAGGTAATGGATAACAAATTAAAAGAGCATGCATTAAATGAGTTACACAACATTCAAGTCACCTTATCTTTATTTGCAGAGCTTGCAAGTCTCCCCAACAGCAATGATGTACCTATAGGTTTGAGCGATATCGCCACGGTACTTGCTGATAATGCCCATCGAATGAAGCAAAACCTAAATAATCTTGTTTAATTATAAATGGGCCGCGTAAAGCGGCTTTTTACTATTTTATAGCTGTTCGTGTACATACTATAAGGTAATCGTTCTTTTATACATATAGTAAAAAAGTCAATTCTAAGTATAATATTTATAAATGGCAATTAGTTATATTTTTTGCTATTAGTAAAATTAATAGCGCAAGGGATTTTCGTACGATAATAATGAAGTGCTCTCTGATAGAGCAGAAAAGCTTAATACATTTTTCAGTTTCAAAAAAGGAAGTTTTGATTTATGCCTCAAATAGAAAAAGATAACAAAAATAATAGCTTCAATACCCAGAAAAAGATCCGTTATCAACCTCAAACACTTATAGATATTCCTAAAAATAGTGATGAAAAGGCACTAAAACAATTATTCAAAATAGCTCTAGATAGCCGTAATTTTGAAATTACTCAATTAGTTCAAAGAAATAATTACTTTATGATATTTCAAGGCGTTATTTTTATGGGGCTTATTCAATCTACGCACGAAATTCCAATTGTAAGTTTTATGATTTGTATAGTTGGATTGGTCACATCCTGTTTCCAAGCTCGCATGGCTTCTGGAGCTAAATTTTGGCAGGAATATTGGGAAGCTACGCTCACAAAACTTGAAAGAGCATTACTTTCTCAATTAAGAAATTCAAATGATGAGCGTTGTGCTCTTTTTGCTTTATTTCATGATGATCAAGAAGTTTATAACTCTATGGTGAGAGAAAAGATTGGCTCTAGTTCAGCTTCATTTATAAATAAAATGATAATGAATAGACACTCAGTAAGCCGTATTCCAATTCAGGTGGCGATATCTTTAGGTGGAATTTGGTTTTTATTATTGTTATGCACAATAGCTTCTTATCAAGGTCTTCAAATACCATCATTTATTGTTGGCTTTTAAACGGTACTGAATAATACATTTAAATTGAACTAATACAGTGGAGTATTACAAATGAACTTGGAAGTTTTAGAATTTTTGCTTGAAAACGAAAATTACATTGAAGAAATGGCGAATAGTGTTGGTGTTGACTCTAATGCCAGTGTTGGGATAGCTAAATTGCTTAAAGAAAATGCAGGTGACTTAAGTATTTTAAAAGGCAAACAAACTTTTCATTATGAAAAAGTTATTAAGCCTTTATTAGAAGGAGTTCAATGTGAAGGCCCTATTGGGATGCGCGAAGACGATGAAGGTAATTGGGATACTAGTTGTGTAAATGGAGGCGTTGTTGATGATGAATCTCTTTATCAAAGTTATTTAGAGGAAGACTTTAAATGCCAAATTTGTCGCTATGATGCTGAAAATGGACGATAGCAGCTTATAAAAATTAAAGTTGTGGCACATTTAGACTGTTATATTTGATTGAATATTATGAATCAAATATAACAGTTAACATCATGAATTATTAACTAATTTATTTAGATTGACTTTGAAAACACCTTTGATTTTGTATGGCAAAAAATTCAAGAATTTTACTTATAATCCCAAACATTCTACTTAGCTTACAAGTCGCGTTGACTTATCTCAAATTATTACTTAATTAACCCACCGTTGAACAGAGCTTAACCCCGTGCCACTGTGATTTAAAAAGCAATAAAACGGCTTAGAACCCCCATACCCGCCATAGCCATTTTTAGCGTTAACTTGCATAGCTAAAACTAACCTTGCTCCGCTGGCATCATTACGCCATTGCTTTTCATGCGACATAACCATTAAGGAATTTGGATCTCGCCATCCTCCATTCTTTTTTGCCATCTCAGTACACTGCTGCAAAATATCATTACTTTCAGCGCTAGTATCAGGTGCTTTTGTTACTTTTAAGTGTAGCTCTTTTGCATCAGGTGCGCAGGGTGTTTGGCTAAATGTAGGTACATCATCAATAATGCATTGGTAAATTTTTGCTTGGCTAGGTAGAGTCCATATAGCAAGCAAAATAAGGGCAGGGTATCTCAATGTGTTAAATCCTTTTAAATGGTGGTTAGCGAAAAATGCTAAGTTGCAGTACCATAAAAAACTTTACTGCGGCTGTCTACTTTTTAGATAAACTTTCCCGAAATCCCGCACGGCCATTAACTAGCTAGTCAGCACCACAATACCGAAAAACAACAAGGTTTTTCGGTATGCTCCCATCTATAAACTACTTTAAACAATCTCCCGAAATACACACGGTACTTGCCCCGTACTCGCTTAAATTTGCCCAGTGTATATTACCTATCTTGTATTTAGAGGGTGGTTTACGCAGTGACGGCGGGTTAAACAACGTAGCCTCAGACCGTGGTGGCCTTACAAAATATGGCATAAGCCAGCGCGCGTATCCAAAGCTTGATATTAAAAACCTAACACTCGCCAAAGCCGTAAGCTTGTATCACCGCGACTATTGGCGTGCAATGTACTGCGAGCAAAGCCCCGCAGGTGTTGATTTTATGCTGCTCGATGGCGCAGTACAACACGGCGCACCTGCCATGGCCCAATTAACCCAGCGTCTAGTTAACTCAAAGCCTGATGGCCGGATGGGACCAAAAACCCTAGCCGCTATTTTAGATCGCCCAGCCCTTAGCCTCATTGTACTGCTTAGTGTAAACCGTGGTCGCAAGTACGCTCGTATTTGTGCAAACGATACCCGCCAAAAACCAAACCTAGAGGGCTGGTATAACCGCCTAGCCCATGTAACTGAATTTGCAGTGAACCAGCAAAGCGAGGTGGCTTAATGGGTAAAAACTGGGATTGGTCATATCAAAAAGGCCGCGAAAAACGCATGGGATTGGAAGTTGACGCCCGCATGCACAACATGCCATTCGACCCACGCAAAATACCACTACACAGCCACTGCAACACAATGCAAAGCTACTTTAATAAAGGCTGGCAATCGGTAAGAGCCATTGATATTCAACTACGCGTAGACGGCCAACAAAGCTACAAACGTGCCCGCACATTCCTTAAACAAGGCTTTGGAGAATCCAATGGCAATTAGCAACTGGTTTAACGTGGTCGAGCCAATCACCAATTTAATTGATGATCTCTTTACCAGCGACGAAGAGCGCCAAACCATTACCAACGAACTTAAACGCATTGAAAATATGGCCCAAAGCCAAGTATTAGAGCTTGAAGGCAAAATTGTAGAGCTTCAAGGCAAAGTGCTCGCTGCTCAATCACAAATCATTACCGCAGAGGCTAAAGGCGAAAGCTGGTTACAGCGTAATTGGCGGCCCATTACCATGTTGACGTTTTTAGTGTTGGTGTGCTTTGACTCATTTGGTTGGTTGGCTTTTCGCTTATCAGCGCAGGCATGGGATTTACTGCAATTAGGCATAGGCGGTTACGTTATTGGTCGCACAGTTGAAAAGGCTGCGCCAAGCGTTAAGCAAAGTATTAAAAACGTAATTGAAAAAGTAAGGAAGCCAAATTGAGTAAACTCGACGACGCACAAAAAATAGAGCAACACCTACTAGATGCTGCGCTATCCATTCAACGCGAAAAATCAAACAAACCAGGTGCAGAGTTTATGCACTGCCAAGAGTGCGGCATAGATATACCAAAGCAGCGCCGTGAAGCAGTTAAAAACTGTAGCACCTGTGTTGATTGCCAATCACTCATTGAAATACAACAACAGCATTACAGGCATTAGTATGGAATTTATTTTGGAGTGGCAAAAGGCATTTATAACCGTTTGTGTAGCCATAGTTGGCGCTGGCGCACTGGCATGGCTGCGCAGCACCTTTGTGACTAAAAAGGTGCATGAGGTGTTAGAAAGCCGTTTAAGCGCCGTAGAAAAAACAGTAGAGGACCTGCCCAATGCGGACGACCTACACGAACTTGATAAACGGCTAATAGAAGTTAGCGGCAAAATCGATGGCCTAAACCCGCAGCTAACAGACCTAAAACGGTTAACCGATCTATTAATGGAAAACGAACTCAGAGGTACGCGTAGTGGCGATAGTTAACGACAAGTGCCAATGCGGCGTAAAAATCACGGTACTTACAAAGTTGGATAAAACCGAGGCTTGTTATAAAAACATACCCGCTCAGGTTGTCACCACCGACGATTTTAATAAAGGCATAACCGATTACACGCTGTATCGATGCATGAAATGCGGCGAACCAGTAGAAGAAACCGTGCCAGCCCTTAAGCCCCACCCATAGGAAAAAACATCATGGCATTTTTAGAAGTTCAAGCCGAGCACCAACGAATTAGCATATTAATAACGCTTAAAGAATCCGCCGATTTTGGCGCGAATACCAGCATGCTAGCCGATGTACTACAGCGCTATGCACTGGGTTGTAGCCGCGATCAGCTTAAAACCTTACTTAATTGGTTAGAGCAAAACGGCTATATAACACTTGATAAACTTACAGAAAACACATGGGTTGCACGTATTACGCGATCGGGCATAGACGTCGCTGAGGGCATTAGCATTGTGCCTGGTATTAAACGCCCTGGGCCACGAGGTTAACTATGAGCGAGTCAATCCGCAGAGGCCAACCCAGCAAAGTAGACCTGCTACCCGAAGACATTAAAAAGCAGCTCGACTCTATGCTACGCGATAAACGCTTTAGCCAGGGCGAAATACTCGACGCCGTAAACAGCCTTATTATTGAATCGGGCTTAGATGATGGCGCAACAATTAGCCGCAGTGGCCTTAGCCGTCATGCACAAAAAACCGAAGCTGTAGGCCAAAAGCTACGCGAATTACGCGAGACAACTAAAGCGCTTACAGCTGAGCTTGGCGATAAACCTACGGGCGATACCACTAAACTGATTTTAGAAATGGCTCGTACTCAGTTGTATCGTGTATTACAGCAGCAAGTAACGAATCCAGATGACGAACCGATAGACATTACAATCATAAAAGACGCCATGCTTGCAGCTCAGCGCCTAGAGCAAACAGCTATGGCAGCCCACAAACGCCAGCAAGAAATAGAAAAAGCCTACGCGCAAAAGCTCGCCAAAGACCTAGACCAAAAGGTCAAAAACGAAAACCTACCGCAAACTGCAGACGACATGCTGGCCTTTTTTAAACGCGACATATTAGGGCTTAAGCATGACTAGCACAGCGCAAAGCGTTACCCAAACCAACGAGCTACCACTGAGTAAAGTGGCAGGTTCGTTAGCGGTTGCCATGGGCACCGACATACTTTTTGGTTATCAAAAAGCATGGATGGAAGACAAAGCAATAATAAAAATTGCCGGAAAGTCACGCCGTACTGGGCTAACCTTTGCTGAAGCGCTCGACGACGTGCTAAGCGCATGCGCCAGTAAAGGTGCACAAAACACTTATTACCTTGGTTCCGATAAAGAAATGGCGAAGGAGTTTATAGACGCCTGTGCATTTTGGGCGCAAAAGCTCAACATGGTTATGGGCGAAGTAGAAGAGGGCATATTTGAAGAAAAAGACCCCGACGGCTCAAAGCGATCAATCAACACCTTTGAAATTAAATTCCCAAGCACTGGCAAAAAAATAGTTGCCCTAAGTTCTAACCCACGTAACTTGCGTGGACGTCAAGGAAACGTTGTAATAGATGAAGCCGCATTCCATGACAAGCTAGACGAAGTACTAAAAGCCGCTATGGCACTCACCATGTGGGGCGGGCGAGTACGTATTATTTCGACCCATAACGGGGTAGATAACCTATTTAACACCCTAATAACTCAAGCCAGGCGCGGCACTAAAAAGTATTCAGTGCATCATATTCCTATTGATAAAGCACTAAAACACGGCCTATACAAACGTATTTGTTTGGTTAGTGGGCAAGAGTGGACGCAAGCCAAAGAAGACGAATGGCTAGCTAACCAAGTTGGTTTTTACCCCACAGCCGATGCCGCTAACGAAGAGCTGTACTGCGTACCAAGCCAAGGCGCAGGGCAATACCTAAGCCGCCGCCTGCGTGAGCGTGCCCTAAGCGACGACTGCAAAGTTATACGTTACACAGCCCCCACGGACTTTGAAAGCTGGAGTGAAGAGCAGCGCGTAAAAGATGTTAGTACGTGGTGCGAGCAAAATATAGACGAACTTATAAGTAGGTTAAATCCTGATCTAACCCATGCGTTTGGTGAAGATTTCGCCCGTAAAGGCGATTTAACCGTATTCAGTATTGGTGAAATAAACCAAGACACCAGCCTAACCGTGCCGTTTATGGTCGAGCTGCGTAACGTAACCTACGAGCAGCAAAAGCAAATCATGCTGTATATTTGTGACCGTTTACCAAAACTGCGCGGCCTAGCGTTTGACGCCACAGGTAACGGCGGTTACTTAGCCGAAGCAGCAAGCCTTAAATACGGCACCGAGCTAGTAGATAGCGTGCATTTATCACAAGCCTGGTATCGCGAATGGATGCCAAAACTAAAAGACTACTTTGAAACCGACAACATCACGCTACCTAAAGATCAGGACGTACTAGACGACCTAGGCCAAATTAAACTTAAAAACGGTATTGCTCAGGTAGATAAAGGCAAAAATACGGGCAGCGATGGCAACAAACGCCACGGCGATAGCGCGGTATCAATTGCTATGCTAATACGCGCTGCAGAAATGGACGGCAGCGCCATCGAATTTACACCACTCCCAAGCAAAGCCCAGCAAAGCGCTAACAGCCTACGCCCAGACCACGGCGATGATTTTGTAAGTGATTGTAAAGCTGCATGGTAGCGCGGCGATTTAGGGTGTTTTATCAAGAGATATTCACCGCACAAGTACAGCAATTAGACATAACCGCCGCCAGTTTAACAAAGGCCCACCAACATACATTAACGCTTGATATATACGTACTAAGCATTAAGCCCATCATTAAAGTTAGAGTAAACCTATGAACCAAATAGTAGATATTCACGGCAACCCGCTAAATTCAAACAACTTTAAGCAAATTCAAACCGAGCAAGACAGCCGCGTTGGTATGCTTATGCGTCAATTTGCACAGCACCCAAGCGAGGCGCTTACCCCTGCTAAATTATCACAGCTATTAAAAGATGCTGAAGCTGGAGACTTAGCAGCCATAGCCGACTTAGCAAAAGATATGGAAGACAAAGATGGTCACTTATTTAGTGAACTAACAAAGCGCCGTAGAGGCTGGCTTAAATACGATTGGTCTGTAGAGCCGCCGCGCAACGCCACAGAGCAAGAAGAAAAAGACGCCGCAGCAATACAAGAAATACTAGAAGATGCTACTTGGCTGGATGATCTTCTTTTTGATTGCAGCGACGCAATACTAAAATCGTTTTCGTGTAACGAGTTAAGTTGGGCGTTTGATGGCGGCGAGCACATTATTACAGGCTACGAGTTTCGCGACCAAAACCTATTTAAAACCCATCCAGATAACCGCAACCAGTTAATGTTGCGCGACAACAGCTACACAGGGCAAACACTAAATCCGTTTGGCTGGTGCGCGCATATTCACCGCAGTAAATCGGGGTATATTCACCGCACCGGGTTAACCTCAACGGTGGCATGGCCTTACTTATTTAAAAACTATTCAATACGTGACCTTGCCGAGTTCCTAGAGATTTACGGCTTACCGCTGCGTTTAGGTAAATACCCCAATGGCGCAAGTGATGACGAAAAAGCCACTTTGTTACGTGCCGTGCTTAGCATCGGCCATAACGCAGGCGGCATTATTCCGAAGGGTATGGAGATTGAATTTCAAAATGCCGCCAATGGTCAATCAGATCCATTTGAAGCTATGATCAAGTGGTGTGAAACCACTCAAAGTAAAGCCGTATTAGGCGCAACGCTTACCAGCCAAGCGGATGGCAAAACCAGCACAAACGCCCTTGGTAATGTACACATGGACGTACTAAACGACATAACCGAAAGCGATTTAAAACAAGTAGCCAACACTATAACGCGCGATATTATTTACCCAATGCACGCACTCAATTCTAAAAGCTACTCAGGCGCACGCCGTATACCACGCTTTAAATTTGATACAAGCGAAGCCGACGATATCGCATTATTAGCGCCGGCCCTTAAAATACTGACCGAGGTAAACTACCCAATCCCGGCAAAATGGGTGAGCGAAAAAACCCAAATTCCACTCCCTGAAAAGGGAGAAGCGATACTCAGCCTTACCCCAACTGAGCCACAAACCGCTTTAAAAGGTTTTGCTGCACTCAAAACCGCACCGCAAAAAGACAACGCTGACTTAGTAGCCGAGCAGCTAGCAGCACAAGCACAAACTCACTTAAATAGCATGAGCGACGCTGTAACCGAGTTGGTTAAAAATGCCAGCAGCTTAGAAGAAATACGCGACGGCATACTTGAATTAGAGCCACACATAAGCACAGAGGGCTTTACTGAGCTAATGGCAAAGGCTATGGCAGCCAGTGAGTTACTAGGCGCATTAGAAGTGGATGAGGGCCGTTAAATGGCTGTTAGATACGGCTCACTGCCGTTTGACGACGGGATAAAGTTTTTTAGGCAAAAGCTAAACACCCCAACAGATAGCTGGGATGATGTATGGCAAAACGCCCATAACCGCGCATTTATGGTGGCTGGCGTTACCAAAGCCGATATGCTCAACGACTTTTACACCTCAGTAAATAAAGCCATAAGCGAAGGTAAAAGCTTAAATTGGTTTCAAAAAGAGTTTGATAATATCAAGGCGCGTTACGGATGGGAGCACAATGGCGAACCCGCATGGCGTAGCCAGTTAATATACGAAACCAATATACGCCAAGCCTACAACGCAGGGCGTGAGGGGCAAATACAAGCGCTTAAAGCAAGCCGCCCTTATGCGTTATACAAGCACGGCGATAGCGAAACCCCACGCGTACTGCATTTAAAATGGAATAACCTAGTATTATCGGTAGATGATCCTTGGTGGGACACCCACAGCCCACAAAACGGCTGGGGCTGTAAATGTAAAAAGTTTAGCCTAAGCGAACGTGAACTTAAACGCCGTGGCCTAAGTGTAGGCACCGCCCCCGATAGCGGCAGCTATACCTGGACTAATAAAAAAACGGGTGAAGAGCATGAGCTACCACGCGGTATTGATCCGGGGTTTGATTACACGCCCACAAATACCCAGCAGCTTACAAGCCAGGTTAAAAAGCAAGTTGCGCAAAAGCCTACTTTGCCACAGCGCGCAGCCGCATTGGAGGCCGCGCGCATAGTACCATCGGCGTTTAGCACCGCTAAAAACGTAACTGCTTTAAAGCTCGATCCATTATTGACCCAGTTAGATGGTGACGTAATTAACCGCTTAAACGACTTTCTTACCGCTAAAAAAACCAAAACAGTATTTGTAAAAAACAACGAAATGAGCACCGGTTCTAAAGCAAACGCCGCCATACGCAGTGAAGTAGGCGAGTACCTAGACGTAGACGACTTTTACGCCCGCATGCAATACGCCACCCGCGGTGCTAAAAACGTAGGCGGGTTTACCTCCGTCGGGTTTGAGCACGTAGTGGTAAAAGTAAAAGCCAGCCAAAACTTAGCTAAAGTAGACATGCAAGCAGTTAAAGATGCCGCCGCGCTTAGCGTTAAAACTGCCGCTAACAATGCAGGTAAATACGAATTTGAATATCAAGGGCAAACCCTAAAACGTGATCATTCAATATCGGCGGTTACAAATGTGCTTGATAAAAACCACGCTCACAGCATTATTGCCACATGGTTGCATGAACTGGGGCATCAAGTGCATTACTACGCCAGCGCACCCGACTTACTAAAAGGTGCATTACCCGTTACTTACTATGGCTCAGTAAACAAGTACGAGCGCTTTGCAGAGGCGTTTACCGCCTGGGCGCTTGCACGTAAAGAGCTTAAAAAATGGCAACCTAATCTGGTAAGCTGGATAGACCAACTAGTAAAAGATGCCGCCAAATCGCAGAGTAAACAGCGATGAAAATAAAACAGACAATAGGTTATTTAGAAATGAAAATATTATTACAAGTAAATAAACTGCTAGAAAAAACGCCATACACAATAGAGACGTGTCGCCAGTTCGCGCAGCTTGAAGCAAAAGCCAAAGGCGCAGAGGCCGATATTATAGCGAGCTTGCTACCCGCACTAATCGCAGGGCTTGACCAACAAACCCATATGCACGCATTTGATGAAGGGCTAGTGTAATGTCAGGCGCGCGTATTGAGATAAGTACAGAGGGCGCAACCGCTGTAAGTGATGTATTAACCCAGTTAGTAAAGAACCTAGATAACTTAGCCCCAGCACTTGGCAACGTGGGCGAGCATTTAATGTTGACCCATCGCGATCACTTTGACGAGCAGCGCAGCCCCGACGGCGACCCATGGCAAGCACTTAGCCCCGACTACGCGAAAAGCAAAAAAAAGAACAAAGATAAAATACTCAGGCTAAACGACATACTACGCGACACGTTCGCTTATAACGTGGGGGATGAATCACTAGAGTTTGGTACAAACATGGAGTACGGCGCTATTCATCAATTTGGTGGCAGCAGTGATATGATCCCACGCTTGGCCGCCATACCTGCAAGACCGTTTTTAGGATTATCAAGCAACGACGAAAAAGAAGTGATTGAGATATTGAGTGACTTTTTAATTTGATATTGTTGATGTAACTAAATACTATCATACTTAACAAGTTATCTTATAATCGAGTGTTGAAGGAACAGACCGTGGAAAAAAAGCTTAGTCGATCTCAGTTAAAAAAATGGTTAAAAAAAGGAGCTAATATAACCTTACTTTCAATTAGTTTACTTGGTGGAGTAAATCTAAATTTCCAAATGAACAATAACATCACCCCGCAGTCTTTTTTGAGTGCTGTCACTATTGACGATTACCCCACAGGACAGTATTTAGTTGATTATAAGTATAAAAATGATAGCGGTGAACCAGACCCTTTATTTTGTGAAACAGTCTTAGGAATGTATTATGATATTGCTTTAAAAAGTGATGTAGTGGTCAAGAATATAGACGTCTTAGAAAGTAAGCTTAGTGAACATTCATACATTTTAATTTCTGATGATCGAAAGCGTGGTTATAGGTTAAAAACAATTCTTATCAAAAAGCCTGATTTTCCAAACGAGTTATTTGAGCTGATAAATACTCTAAATGAACATGCAAGTTTTGTTTCTGTTTATGAAGATCAAACTGATTTAGCTGCTCACGCTTATATAGGTGGTAAGCGAATTTCTAAAGAAAGGGCTAAAATTTTCTTAGATGAAAGAGTTGTATAGTATTCAGCGAGTAGAATTAAACCTAAGCGCTTGTGAGTGGCAAACCTATACAATGGGCGTTAAAATGATTACATTAGCTCTACGTTGATTTTAAACACCTTTTAAACAGGGCCACATAGCTAATGCTGGGGTGTATTTATTGTTGAAACGCGATAAAACCCGTTTTTAGCTTAAGATACTCTGCAAATTCCCGAAACACCGCACGGCCAACCAAAACAAATTTAAATCCATACTGAGCACAGATTATTCAAACTGTGCTTAGCTATGAAAAAACCATTTACCACATGCTTACTTGAAACTGCCTCACTTACATCGGGGCTAGCTGTTTTATCAGCTAGCAAGCCTGCCGATTTAGGCTTTGCTGCTTGCCGCTTTGCAAGCGAAATAAACGCGCAAGGCATAAGCGAGCGCGTAATGGTAATGCCAGACGGCTATTTTAACTCGCACGATGGCCGCCCATTCGATGTACCAGCCAATGCCTGGTTACTAGACCAAGCAGCATTTGAGTTACTTAAAAGCACCGCAAGCACCCGCACTAACGACTACCACTTTGACTACGAGCACCAAACCCTACACGCCGAAGAAAACGGCAAGCCTGCACCTGCTAGCGGTTGGTTTAACCCAAGCGATTTAGAGTACGTACCAGGCGAGGGGCTGTATGCCCTTAATGTACGCTGGACACCTAGCGCCCGCGCTCACCTAAAAAACGACGAGTACCGGTTTATAAGTCCTGTTTTTCATTACGACAAACAAACAGGCCGCCCAACCAAATTACGCCATTTTGCCCTTACCAACGACCCAGCGGTAGACGGTATGGACAAAGTAGCCGTTTTAAAGACCTCTAAAACCCATGTTAACAATGGAGAAAATACCATGAATGCAGCTCAAAAATTGCTGAGCTTGCTAGGTATAGCTGTGGATGGTGATAACGTCACCGATGCAGATTACACCCAAGCAACAACAGCACTCACTGCTTTAAAAGCTAAAGCCGATGAAGCCGATACGCTTACCAATCAACTAAGTAACGCAAACGATGTCGTTGCCGCACTTAAAGCAAATAACTCTACAGAGGTTAATTTAGCTAAGTATGTGCCGGTTGAAACCTACAACGCATTACATACTGAAATGGTTGCCCTTAAAAGCACCAGCGACAACCAAACCGTTGAGCAGGAAATTAACAAGGCTAAACAAGATGGCCGTGTGATTGCTAGCGAAGAAGAATACCTAACTAGCTTAGGTAATCAGCAAGGGATTGCCACGTTAAAAGCGGTGTTAGATGCTCGTTCACCTATTGCGAGCTTAACCGCTCAGCAAACAACTAATGCACCTAAGCCCGCGCAAAACAAAGAAGGCTTAGCAGCACTCACCGCAGACGAAAAGTATGCAGCAGATCAGTTAGGTCTATCGCACACGGCTTATGCCAAAGCTAAACAGGAGCAAAACTAATGGCTTTAGTGACCCCCGCACTTTTAACCGCATTGTTTACTGGTTTTAAAACAGAGTTTGAACAAGGTAAATCAGAAGCAGCACCGCAATTTAATAAAATTGCCAGTGTAATTAAATCTACATCGGCCAGTAATACCTACGGCTGGTTGGGTAAGTTCCCAAGCCTGGCTAAATGGATTGGCGATCGGAATATTCAAAGTATGAAATCGCAGGCGTACACCATTACCAACGACGATTACGAGTCAACGGTAGGCGTAGACCGCAATGATATTGAAGACGACAACCTAGGCGTGTACTCACCTATTTTTAAAGAAATGGGTAACGCGGCGGCCATTCACCCGGACGAAATGATTTTTCCATTACTAGCAGCAGGTTTTACAACGCTGTGCTACGACGGGCAAAACTATTTTGACGAAGAACACCCAGTTTATCCTAAAGCCGACGGCACAGGTACTGCGGTATCTACAGCTAATATGGCGATTGATGCTGAATACACTGGTGATGCCTGGTACGTGCTAGATACCTCAAAAGCACTTAAGCCGCTTATTTTTCAAGAGCGTAAAAAGCCTAACTTACTTGCGATGACAAAAACCGACGATGAAGCCGTATTCACTCGCAAAGAATACCGTTACGGCGTTGATTGCCGTGATGCCGCAGGCTTTGGTTTTTGGCAATTAGCTTTTGCTAATAAGCGAGCATTAACGCCAGATAACCTATGGGACAGCATTGAAACAATGCGTAGTTTTACCGCCGACGGTGGCCGTAAGTTAGGTATTAAGCCAACCATGTTGGTTGTACCAGCAAGCATGGAAAAGCTAGCAACCCGCATGTTAGAGCGTGAAATGGAATCAAACAGCTCAAACGAACTTAAAGGCCGTGTAGAGCTGCTAGTAGCTGATTACCTTTAACAGCTAACCCCATAAAAAACCCTATTAAGTACGGGGCTGCTTAGCCCCATACTTTAAACCAGGAGTAATAATGAAATGGCTAAAAACCTTAAGCTCACTGCGCTTGCATCTATCATTGTGCATTGCACGCAGCCTACGGGCTACCGCCGTGGTGGCATTGCACACCCAAGCGGAAAAAACACTATTGCAGCTATCGAGCTTACACAACAGCAGCTTGAAGCAATTGAAAATGATCCACGCTTATCGGTGCAAGTTGTACCGCTCGATGCGAGTACTGCGCAGAACCCACAGCTGGACGCAAATAACATGGGTGCAAATTTAGATGCCCCTAAACTTTATGCAAACGTTGATTACACCCAAGCGCCAATAGAGCTGCAACCCGTTATTGCATTAATGATTGATGCTCAAATGGAGATTAAGCCGATTGTCGAGCAGGTAGCTTATGAAGCGCCAGGCGAAACCGAGGGAGAGATAATCAAAGTTAAAGTGCCTGCGCTTACCCGTGATTTGGCTTGGCAATGGCTGCAAGAGGCAGCAAAAGCAGGCGAGGGCGAGTAAATGGCCTACGCAACGATAGCCGCAATGCAAAAGCGCTTTGGCGAGCAAGAACTTATTTATTTAAGTGAGCGCGAGGACACCCCCGCTGATGTAATTAATACCGCAGTTATTGAGCAGGCCATTACCGATGCAAGCGACATGATTAACGGCTATTTAGCTGGGCGTTATGAATTGCCGCTTGTAACGGTGCCTAACTTACTTGAGCAATTTTGTTGTGATATTGCCCGCTATAAATTAGGCACTAACGACACCCCAGAGCACATAGAAACTCGCTACAAGGACGCAGTTAAATTTTTAACCTCTGTAGCTAAAGGCGAGTTAAGCATAGGTGTAAACGCACTAGGCGAGGACGCAAAAGTGCAAAACACCGCCACCATAAAAAGCGCAGGCACTGTGTTTTCACGTGAAAAGTCAAAGGGGTTTATTTAATGTTTGAAATTACCACCGACTATTTTGCCGCTCAAAACCCACTTAAACAGGCACTTGAACAAGTACCAGGCATTAAGCGTGTTTATTTAAGCGACGAGTTAGCCGACGTAAAAGAAGACCGCCAAACAACCCCTAGTATTCACCTTATGTACTACGGCGATAACTTACCAGAGAGTAAAAACGCCGGCTATTTAATGCAGCTAACCCAAACATGGATTGTTGTACTGGTGGTGCGTAAGCAAGACACAAACGCAGGTGAGCACCTAACAAACATTATTCGTGCTATGGCAGGCAAAGTGCTTAACGGTACTGGGCCATGGCTTAGAGTAAACACCCCAGCTAAACCCCAATTCACCAAAGGCCATGCGTATTACCCGCTGGCTTTTACTTGTCAAATGAGACTTAAAGGAGCGCTTTAATATGAGCGACGGTATTTTACTAGCGGGCAACATTTTTGTAGACCGTTTAAACGAGCAAGGCGTAAGCACCGGCCAAATCTTTGGCCCAATTAACACCACTAAGCTAGGTATTAAAGCCGATGCCGATTCGGTTGTACGTACATCAAATAAAAAAGGCAGCAAAGGCCAAGCACTTGATGACGTAAAAATAGGTAAGCCAACGGTTGTTACGTGGGAGTTTGACGACCAGCCAGCCGAAATGATCGCGCTGGCGCTTATGGGCGATGTAGCTGCCATCAACGATGCAGCCGGTACATTAACCGATGAAGCTATAACAATGCCTGCAAATCAATCATGGGTTGCAGTACCTGGGCAAAACTTTACAAATGATGTAGTGGTAAAACAAGCCACTGTAACCTTGGCTGTCGGTGTTGATTACGAGTTTAACTTTGCGCTGGGCATGATACGCGCTATTAAAGGCGGTGCATTGGATGCTGGCGGCAGCATTACCGTAACAGGTAGTTACAACGCCCGCAGCGGTAAACGCATTAATGGTGCAACAGTATCGCAAACGCGCTTACGTATTTTTGGTGAAGGCACAAATTTAGCCAATGGTAAGCAAGTTAACTTTGAAATTTACGACACTTCAATGATGCCAACCTCTGAGCTTGATTTAGCAAGCAGTGAGTTTGTAACCGCTGCGCTTGAAGGAACAGCCAAACTGGTAACAGGCAAAAAAGAGCCGTACTACATTGACGAGCTAGACGCTGAATAAACCTCATAAAGCGTATTTATAAAGGGGCGTTCGTCCCTTTATCTCCCACATTTAAGCACTGTTTAAACTGAGTTGAAACCATGGCAAATAAAACCCTAGAATTAGCCCTACGCATTGTTGCCGAAGCCACAGGCAAGCAAAATATTGAGCAGCTAGTAACCGAGCTTGAAAATATTGAGCAAAGCGCAGATGCAGCTAATCCAGCAGCTAAAAGCCTCAGTGAATCGTTAGACAAAACCGACAACAGTGCAAAACAAACAGGTCAAACAGCAGGTAAACTTGCTAAAGAATTAGACGGGTTAGCTAATCAAGCTGATCTTATTCGTGCGTTTGAGCAGTCAAAGCAAAAATTAGAACAACAAGAAATTGCTACAACCGCTGCGGCGCTCGCCCTTGATAAACTTCAAGCCGAAGCTAAAAACACTGATAAGCCTTTTGTGCAGCTTGCACGCTCACTCGATGCCGCAGAAAAAGACCTAACACAAATGCGCACCGAGCTTACACAGCAAACAAGTAAGCACACGGCACTACAAAATGCTCTTAAAAAGTCAGACGTAGACACCAATAACCTACGCGCAGCCAAGCGCGATTTAGCAGCCCAGTTTGATAAAACAGGCCGCTCAGTTGATAAATTTAGCAATAACTTACGCATAGGAACTACAGCGCAGCGCACCCAAGCACAAAGCTTAGACGGCGTTATAGGTAAAGTAACCGCATTGGCTGCCGCTTATGTTGGCCTTGACCGTGTGGCTCAAGCAGTAACACAAGTGTTTACCACTGGCGATAAGTTTGAAAAGCTAGGCGTGCAAATGCAGGCGCTTATGGGCGGCATAGCTGGTGGAGAAAAAGCCACCGAGTGGGTAAAAGACTTTACTAAAAACACCCCATTGCAAATGGGTGAAGTAAGCCAGGCATTTGTAAAGCTTAAAGCCTTTGGCCTTGATCCAATGGATGGCACCATGCAAGCCATTACCGACCAAGCACTAAAGTTAGGCGGTGGTTTTCAAGAAGTCGAGGGCGTAAGCCTTGCATTAGGCCAAGCCTGGGCTAAACAAAAGTTACAAGGCGAAGAAATACTACAGCTAATTGAGCGCGGTATACCAGTATGGGAGCTATTAGAAAAAAGCACCGGTAAGAACACCGTTGAGCTGCAAAAGCTATCAAGTGCAGGCCAGTTAGGCCGTGATGTAATAAAAGGTTTAATAGATGAAATGGGTCGTGCGAGTGCTGGCTCAGCCGCAGCGCAAATGGCTCTCTTTAGCGGGCAAGTATCAAACGCTAAAGACAACATGGAGCAGTTTTATAACCTTATAGCGCAAAGTGGTGCTATGGACTGGTTAAAAGCCAATATAACAGCCCTTAACACTGAGTTTGCAGCCATGGCCGCAGATGGCCGCTTGCAAGAGTGGGCGCAAAAAATTAGTAATGTTATTGTAAGTACGGGCGAAGCAATTAAAGGCGCTGCAACAACACTGTACGAATATCGCGAAGAAATAGCCACCGTTGCTAAAGTGTGGCTTGCGCTAAAAGTAGGTAACTATTTTACAAGTGTAATAAGTGGTGCCACAACGGCAATCGCATCACTAAGAACCTATACAGCGGCCATTGGTGCAACCACTGTAGCCACTAACGCCGCAGGTATAGCCGCTGCAAAATGGAGCACAGCACTTAAAACGGTGGCTAAAGCGGGATTATACACTTGGTTAATTAGCGAACTAATTGAGGTTGGCTTTTTATATAAAGACTTACTTGTAGCCGAAGAAGCGCTACGTAAATCACAGCAGCAATCAGCGCAGCAAGCCCAGTTACTTACCGAAGAATTAAAATCGTTATCAAGTTCAACCGGCTTAGTTATTACCAACATGGCCGAGCTGGACGCGTTGATAGAGGCAGGCACATTAGTATGGGATGACGTAACCAACCGTTATGTAAATATTGAGTACCAGCAGCAAAAATTAGCCGAGTCCACAGCTAAAACCTTAGCAGCTGAAAAAGAACGCCAGGCATTTTTAAGCCTAACATTACCCGAAGCTGTAAAAACCATAGAGTCGTTACAGCAACAAGCCACTGCACTTGATGGTGTAACCGTAGGCGTAGACGGCTTTTTACAAAGTATAGAGTCGGCTCGTACTGCTATTATTGCCGCCGGTGAACAATACCAGGGCCAACTAGTTGTATTAGATGCACTAAAAGTTAAGTTTACTGAGCATGGCGAATTATTAGAGCGTCAAAAAATATTTGCAGGTGATGTGGGTAAAGCCTACGAGGCGCTGGGCTTAACCTCAGTTAAAGCGCTGGACGATACCGCAAACAAGCTACGTGCAGCTTATGAGTTAATGCAAGAATCTGAGCAGCCCTTAGCTATACAGCAACAAGCGTATTTAAAGTGGGCCGAAGCCGCAATAAAAGCCGCAGATGCTACCGACCAAACTGTACCCTCAAGTATTCAAGCCGCAGCTGCCGCGCTTGGGCTTACCGAAGAGCTAGACAAGCTGATAGAAAAGGCCAACGCACTTAAGCCAGTAACAGATACTAACAGCGATGCAGTAAACCGCTTTACGCGTGAACTAGAGCAAACCCGCGACGCAATTATTACTAATCAGCAAGTAATGGCAAGCAGCACTGCTACCGCTGAGCAAAAAGCCCAAGCCCAAGCAGCACTTACTATTCAGCAACAACGCTTAGCTGATCAAACAAACGATTTAACCCGAGTGCAGCAGTTAGAACTTGCAAGCCTGGGCGAATTACAGCGCCAACAAAGTAATGTAACCGCAGAGCTTGAGCGGTTAAATAGTCGTTATCAATCGGGCGCGTTAACGGCTCAAGAATACAATTACCAAAAAGAGCGTTTAAGCGATGTACTAGCCGTTGTAAATAATTTATTAGGTGACTTTAAAAACGCCCAAGATGCTGCAACCAACGCAACAAAAGCAGGAACGCAGGCCACAAAAGAGCAAGCCAGGGCAAGTGACTCTGCAACTAAAAGCCTACGTGAGCAAATAGGGCAATTAGATAATGTATCTCGCTCATATCAAAGTGCATCACAAAGCGCTCAAAGTTACTACAGTCAACGAAGCCAAACGTCAGGCGCAAGCGTTAGCCAAGTAGTCGATTATCAAGAAAATAATGGTCGAAATGCATATGACTTAGATACACCCGAGATTAGAGCCGAACGTAACAAAAGACAAAGAGCAGGTTATGAAACTGGGCATTTGGAGAAGTACCAAAGAAGTGTTGCATCCGCCAAAACGAATGCCGATTTAGATAAAATTTATAAAGAGCTTAACCAGCAGTTGAGCAAGTTAGGTACTGAGAATAAAAAGATAATTAATGATGCGATTAAAGCACGACGTGAAGCGTTAAAGCCCAGCAATAAAGTAAGTCAATCACAGGCTTACACGCCTAGCTATGCACCCACACAAACGTATACACCAAAAGTACCCACGTATTCGCAAAATAATACAAGCTCTAATCCGGCATCTAACAGCGCTTTAAACAGCTTGGCCTCAGTAGTAAAGGAGCTAACAGCCGCTTTAAAGGCCCAGCCAGTTACGAATGCTGGAAACAGTAACGCAGTCAAAACAGTGCGTTTAGAACTTGTGCTACCTGATAAACAACTCATTTATGGTGAATTTGAAGAACGCTTTTTACAAACATTAGAGCAACTGAGTAATACACAATGATAGTAATTAACGCCCAGCAATTAGATAACTTTGTTTGGTTAGACGAACTCGATTACAGCGCCGTTGCTGAGCAATCAGAACGTGCCCTAAATGGTGCGCAGCATATAGAAAAAACGATTATACCCGCTGGGCGCTCAATTAATTTATACAGTGACTTTGAGGCGGCCAGCGTGTTTAACCCGTTATTTGAACACGCCAACACAACGCTAACTCAGTTTGAAATAACAATACGCGGCACTGTATTTAATGTGGTGTGGGACCACAGCCAAAAGCCGGTAGAGGGTAAACCACATACGCATTTTTCAGACTCAGCACCTACCTATTTTCAAAACGTAAACCTACGTTTAAAAACTGTTTAAAGGCCCGATAATGCAAAGAACCGATTTAAAAATATTTAAGCCACAGCGCATAGGTAACGAGCTACACGCAGGCGGACACCGCACAAGCAACGCCATTGTTAGCGGCAAACTTAACGATGTGTTTAGCTCAATTAGTGACATTGACCATGCGCGTTCATCATTTGATTTGGTGAAGCTATACCCGGCGCTAAGCACTGACGATTCAAGCCGCCTGCAGGACGCGCACATATTCCTAAGCGACCAGCCAGATGATCCACTTGTAAATGTATTGCTGGTTGAATCAATCAAGCTGAAAGATACTGATTTAGTTAGCGATATGCTGCCTTTATTGGGCCTTGCTGATACCAAATTTCACGGGACTAGCACGCTAACTGCGGCAGTAGATAGCGAAGGGCAAGAGATTTCAATTGAATCAATTACCCGCTCACTAACACCGAGTGTTAAAGCAATAAACACTAAAGTAGGCTTAAAACCCGATGCAGAGCCCGCCTTTAGCACGTACAGAACCAAGCGTATTCAGAGTTTTGGTAACATAACTGAGGTTAATATACCTGTCCCGGATATGTTGAATGATGACCCTCATTTTTTTGCTGAATATCAATATACTCGTTACGGTGGTCACGGTAGCGTAGGAGGTGTTCGCTTAATTACTTTAACTAAAAAAATGACGCAGTCAGACCTCACGTTTGAAAATGGGATTGTGTCTGCTCAGCTTTTACAAGCGGTAACTAAAGGCCAATATTTTACGTTTAGCTATATGTCTAGCGAAGATATGCGCTTTCATTCTTTTACACAAAGCCAAAGTATAACGCTTGCGGCTAGCGAACAGGTTTTAAGAGGGTCAGTAAGGCTTAAAAAAGCGGGACTTGATAGTGTATTTAATGATGATGGGAATGGTAATTTCATTTCTGAAGGTTATGTTTTTGCAAAAATTGATTATGCAACTGGGTTAATAACAGAAGTTGATCCAGTTGATTACAATGGCACTGTTGAGAACAACTTAGGTGCAATCATTATAAAAGGTGATCGTGTAATAACTAAAAAGCAATGGCAATTACCAAATTCCAGCTTTGTTAGAGACTCACTTTACATTACGTTTGAAATAGCAACAGGCGCAACATTTAGCGCCTCAAGCGATTTGAGCGGTGCAATCACTGGCACTAATATTACAGGCACCGTAAGCGAAACAGGCTATGTTGATGTGGTGTTTTCAGAGGGAATAAAACCCGACTCAATTAGCTACGATTACAATGAGGTTGAAGTAACAACAGTACCATCACCGCAGGGCGAGTTCGACACATCAACATTACCTGGTGGTGGGACTGTAAATATATTTCATAATTTCAACCCAATAAGTGTGCAAAACAGAGAGCGCTCAACAGCGGCTACGCTAACCAACGGGCAAGTTGTTAATGTGTTATCTAATGCTGACTTTATTGATATTGTTGACAGCAAAGGAGCTAGTTTGTGGTCTGTAAGTGATGACAATTACAGCTACGATAAAGCAACAGGTGAAATAGCAATAAATGCAGGTATAAGCGCTTTTTCTGGCCCATTTATTATTACTGCAATCCAGTCTGAGCTTGCGTTAATTAATGGAATTGAAAGTAATAAGCTTAGCTTATTAACACCCCTTAGCCGTGCATACCCAGTTGGCGCAACAGTAAGCAGCGTGCAGGTATTAGGTGACTTTCAGGCTCAAACCAAAGATGAGCGCACATTAGCTGCTTGGCAAAACAATTTTGGTGATACAGGCGCGGCAGCATCAAGCGCTATTAACACAACTCAATACCCAATTGAATTAAGCAACATAGGCTCAATACCCCAGCGTTGGGCCATAGTTTTCACATCAACAACAGCTTACAACGTGATTGGGGAATCAGTAGGCAATATATACAGCGGTGATACGTTAAACGACTGCTCACCTATCAACAGCTTTGCAGGCGCTCCGTATTTTATTTTACGTAAAGAAGCATTTGGCGCGGGCTTAAACCCTGGTGAAGCGTTCTTATTTGAAACCCTCGGCGCAAGCAAGCCAATTATGGTTACACGCTCAGTATCACCCGGGCATTCAGACATAGTGCGTGACAATTCAACTTTAAGTTTTCGTGGAAATAAGGATTAAATTATGACTCAAGCAGTAACAGTTTATAGATGGGATGATGAAGGTGCACCGCAGTTAGATCTAAATAATGGCTCGATGTTGCAAGTGCTAAAAAAATGTTTGATAGATGGTTACGGAACCAAACAAGGCGCAGGCTGGGCATTGAATGAAATTTCAGCGGATAACAATAATATGATATTCAGTCCTGCAAGCCAAAACTGGTATTACTTACTTTATGATGATGCTAGAAATAGTTATTTGACAAATAAAGCAGCAATGATTGGCGCAATCGATGGGTGGACTGATATAGAAAATCCTGTTAGTTCTATTCATTATGAAGATTGGACTGGAAGGATATCAGAAGATAAAGGAGCGAATCAGTACTTAGATAAAAGAGGAGCAACATGGTGTTTAATTGCGACCAGCGAATGGTTTTATCTAATGCAAACAGGTGTAGCGTCAGGCACATCGGCAGCAGCATTTATCGGTCGTTTAGACTGTGCTGGGTTTGATATGGCTTATACGCTTATTGGGTATAATCCATATTGGCATGACAATGATTCTATTCAGTTTTTAAAGCCGGGCACAGATTACTTCTTTAGAAAAGTTAAAGTACCACTGTTGCTAGATCCAAACACAATGAGTTCTGGAGTTTTGAATTACTTATCACCAAATACTCATTTGGAAAAAAAACTAACCCCACAAGCATTAACCAGAATCGTTTGGCTTGACCTAGCATTCAAAAATGAATCTAACCAGCTAGTTGGGAGACTTCCTAATATTGAGTCAGCATATATATACAATAGCTCAATAGATATACCTGATAATTACTCAGTTATAGATGGCTATCTATTTTTTAATTCACTTCGATGGAAATTATCATAATGGATTTGTCTAAAAAATTATCACCAATATTTGAACTTTCATCGGTGTTAATTACATTTGAAATCAAAGGTGATCTAAAGAATTCAGATGATACAGCAAGTCAAAATCAGTTGATTGGGCTGTTAGATAAGTCATCATTTACTTTCGAAAACTTCACTATGACTGATTTAGATGGCAAGTTCAAATTGAATGTCAAGAGCCAAAGCACGGTTGTTGTAATGGCTTTCGATAGAACAGGTGGTTATATGCCAGCTGTGGTAGACGAGGTTGAGCCAATCGTGAAGTCATATCAAATAGCTAATTAGCTTAATGAAAAAACTGTATGCCAATATTAAAATTTACAGCGTTGAAAGAGAACCTTATAAGCCCTGTACTTATGAGTTCTGGTTCTGATAAAGAGTCAGAAATAATCCATATTAAGTTCACAGATTCAAAAAAAATACTTGTTAGCCCAGTTGAAATACATTTTGGTTTACATGATGACAATGGGCCAGTTGATCCAACGCTACCTTTTTTACAAGCTAATATCGGTATCGAGTCTGTTTTAAGCTGGTTTAACCCATCACTAATGACACAAAGTAAAACATTAGCATGTCAAACTCAGTCTGTTAAAGCCGAGTTTGAAACGGCTTTTAGCAACGCTGAATTAGTTCCTGTGGAATTTAATTTTGACTGGCAAGCCACCGCATTAGTCAAAGCACAAAACAGTGTTACATGGGGTAACAGTGGCTATATATCAAACGTTATTCAAATGCCCTATAAAATAATCACGGCGATTGAATACAACGAAGTAGACTTTAACTGGCTAACTCAGTTAAACATTGAACATACCGAGTTCAAACCGTACTGGAACAGCTCAGAATTACTAAAAATAGCGCGTGATCTGCATTGGCATGTACAGCCTATTTTAGAGTCACGTAACCTTGTTTTACACTACGGCCAAACAGATAAAGAATACATCTGCTATTGGCGTAATCACCCGTTCAAAGGTTATGTAAAGCTCGATTTTAACGCCCCGCATCAAGCCCGAACCGGTTATATAAAAATGCGCTTTAATGCACCCGATAAAGTGTGCTATTGGGGCCTGCCCGGTGGTTTAGTTCGCGGTGATGATGACGTACCAACAATAGACAGAAAAATACCTATTGAGCCTCAGATTAGGAATACATATATCATGCAGCCAACCATTAATTGCGTGCGTGTTTTAGACGACGTAAAAATACTAATTAGTAGCGTAAATTACTCAGTATCACGCAGCCAGTTTAGTGCTACGGGTAACCTTAAGTTTTGTTCTCGTATCGACTTTGAACGCGCCCTGGGCCAAGAGCTAAAAGTCTCAATAAACGGCTACGATTTTTATGTTATTTGTGAGCAGCCTAGCACTGCCAATCGCTTTGCAAATTCAAGTTATAGCGCAAGCTGTCGTGGTCGCTTTGCGTTGTTGTCGGCCCCATATGCTCGCGCAACAAACTACGCCAACCCAACGGCTAAAACGTTAGCGGGGATCATGTCTGATATTTTAGTAAATACAGGCTGGTCGCTCGATAATAAAATGATAGATTACCCAATACCAACAGGGGCATTTACTTATACTGATTTAACCCCAGCAGCTGCGCTTTTAAGTGTTGCTAAATCGGTAGGGGCAATGCTTGATATAGATAGCGCTAACAAAACTGTTTCAGTTATACCTGCTTGGCCTGTTATGCCTTGGGATACTGAAAACGCTATTTGTGATGTAATACTAAACGACTCAATAATACTTGAGCACAATACAAGCCAAACAATTAACCAAACGCATAACGCGGTATTTGTTCGCGGTGAGCAGCAAGGCGTAGCGTGTAAAATCAAACGTGCAGGAACGTTAGGCGATCAATTTTCAAGTGACGTAGTGGACTCATTGATAACAGATAACCAAGCAGCAAGGCAGCGCGGCTCATATGAACTTGCAAATAGTGGCAACAAACAGCAAAGCACTATACGCACAAAGTTACTAAACGACTTACCACCAATTAGACCAGGCATGTTAGTAGGTGTTACATATGCCAGCTCTACCTACAAAGCAACGTGCGACAATATGGATATAAGCGCAAGTATTAGCGAATCAGGCGCTATCACAGTAAGCCAAACTATAAAGGTGATCAGCAATGTCTAACACACTCAATCGCCTAGGCTCAGTACTCGATAGAACGCAGCGAACAATAGTGACAGTAGTTACAGTGAACTCAAACGGCACCACACACGTTCAATATAGTGACAGCAGTCAGAGTATTGTGTTGGGTGATAGCGTTGAATCAGGTGCGGCATACGTTGAAAATGGCCGTATTGTTGGTGCAGCTCCAACGTTGCCGTATACAGAAATAGAAGTTTAATTTAAAAATTTGTTAGATAAGGTGTTTAACTGCTGTTTTAAAATTGGCCAAAAGTAGCAATTGAGCAGATATATTTAATTATTTAGGCTCGGGCATTTCTTGTATTTACCCAACGTAACCCGCGCGAGTTACTTGGGTAATTAACATTTACCCAACGTAACCCGTGCGATTACCCAATTTTGGTCGGCGGCTACAGTGAGTTTATAAAAATGCCACAATTAGCAAATGATTAATTGGTTGGACCTCATCGAAAATTGCGGCTCTCTCAAAGCCTTTATAAATGCGGGTTTGAATGAGTTATCCACGGTTTCTGTGGATAACTCTGTTTATGAAACTTTAAGAACATCATCGGCACCAATGGTCTAGGGCGCTACAACGATTTCAAGCTTTTAAATCATTATTTTTAATTTGTTTAAAAACAATTGGTTATGTTTTTATGGCTAAAGGGTGTAACTCGATGAGTGAATTTTTTCGTAACGATAAATCAAGTCATGCCTTTGTGTAAAAAAGCACCAGATAACACAGTGTGTTTGTAATAAAAGTTATAAAAATGTGTTTTAATTGTTTTTTGGAGTGTTAAGGCTCTATTTTAACAAAAAGATGTAAAAATGAAGTTTTACTATTTTTTCGAATCTTTACTTCATTAATTACATCAATTGTAGTGATAAATCCGTGGCTTGAACTGCCTTGATGCTTTAAAATGATTCGTTCAGTAAAAGAGGCCTATTTATTCCATGCGCGCAATTTCAAAATCTCAGACTCGCCCAGATTTACTAAACGATCCCATTTTGCCTACATTAAAGACCATGACCATCCCGATGATATTCGGCATGATCACGCTAATGATGTTCAATATTGTAGATACCTTCTTTATAAGCTTACTTGGCACTGAGCCACTTGCTGCCGTCAGCTTTACGTTTCCGGTTACTTTTACCGTTATTAGCTTAGCAATAGGACTGGGTATTGGTACATCTGCGGTTATTGCTAAAGCACTCGGTAGTAATAAAATTGATGAAGCACGTTTTGATGCCAGCATTTCTTTAATGGTTGGTGTGGTTTTAGTTATTGTGTTGTCGTCGGTTGGGTATTTAATGATTGACCCAATATTTACTTTACTCGGAGCGGGCGCACAAGTATTACCGTTAATACACGAATACATGAATGTATGGTTTATTGGTAGCTTATTTTTAATAACCCCCATGATTGGTAATTCGGTACTGCGCGCCAGTGGTGATACAAAAACGCCAAGTATAGTAATGGGCGGAGCAGGGCTTATAAACGCGATACTTGACCCCATGTTGATATTTGGGTTTGGACCAATACCTGCCTTAGGTATTCAAGGTGCAGCCATAGCAAGTGTTATTGCATGGGCAGTCGCAGTAATTATTATTTTGTATATATTAATGTTTAAAAAGCGTTTGTTGAGCCTAAAAGCGGGCAAGCAAACGGTTGTTGGCGCTATTCGTAAAATATTAAAGATTGGTTTACCTGCAGCAGGTGCGAACATGCTTACACCGGTTGCAATGGCCGTAATGACCGCTATGGTTGCGCACCACGGCCCAGAGGCTGTAGCCGCATTTGGGGTAGGCAGCCGTATAGAATCTATTGCAAGTATATTAGTGCTTGCGCTATCTATGACTTTGCCGCCGTTTGTTAGCCAAAATTTTGGGGCTGGCAAATTGTGCCGCGTTAAAGAAGCGTACACAGGTACACTAAAATTTGTGATGGTATGGCAATTTGCTATTTACGTATTACTCATTGCATTTTCAGGCGTTATAAGCCAATTGTTTGGTAAAGAACAAGCCGTAATAGATGTAATTAAGCTCTTTATTTATACCATCCCGTTGAGCTATGGCTTACAAGGGGTGATCATATTATCAAACTCATCGTTTAATGCTTTACACAAACCAATGTACGCACTGGTTTTAAGTGTCATTCGGTTATTCATATTTTATGTACCATTTGCTTATGTAGGCAACGAAATAGCCGGATTATTAGGGCTGTTTATTGGCGCTGCTTTAGGTAACTTATTTACAGCAATAGTGGCGTATAAATGGTTTATGAAAAAACTAGAAACGCTGAGCGGCGAATCGTTACAGGAGTGCAATAATTGAGCGACCATTTTCAGTTAAAATCACATTTTAAACCAGCAGGCGATCAGCCAACAGCGATTAAACAGCTGTGCGAAGGCCTAGAAGCAGGGCTTGCACATCAAACATTATTAGGCGCCACTGGTACAGGTAAAACCTTTACCATGGCTAATATTATTAACGACTTAAACCGTCCAACAATAATAATGGCGCACAATAAAACACTTGCCGCGCAGCTATACGGAGAAATGAAAGAGTTTTTCCCTAAAAATGCGGTTGAGTATTTTGTATCGTATTATGATTACTACCAGCCAGAAGCCTATGTTGTATCAAGCGACACCTTTATTGAAAAAGATGCCTCAATAAACGAGCACATAGAGCAAATGCGTTTAAGTGCAACCAAAGCACTGCTTGAACGCCGCGACACCATTATTGTGGCGTCGGTATCGGCTATTTATGGTTTGGGCGACCCTAAGTCATATATGAAAATGATGCTGCTTTTAAAAGTGGGCGAAAAAGTAGATCAACGCGACATGCTACGTCGCCTTGCCGAAATACAATATACGCGTAACGACATAGATTTTAGCCGTGGTACGTATCGTGTACGCGGTGAAGTGGTTGATATATTTCCTGCAGAATCTAGCACCTTCGCAATTCGCGTAGAAATGTTTGATGACGAAATAGAGCGCTTAAGTATTTTTGATCCGCTTACTGGCGCCGTCGAAAAGCATATAGTACGCACCACTATCTATCCAAAAACACACTACGTTACCCCGCGTGAAAAAATACTCGGTGCTATCGATAAAATACAAGAAGAACTAAAAGATCGAAGAGCCCAGTTACTCAGTGCTAATAAATTAGTAGAAGAACAACGTGTAACACAGCGTACGCAATACGATATAGAAATGATGCGAGAGCTAGGTTATTGCTCTGGTATAGAAAACTACAGCCGCTATTTGTCGGGTCGTACGCCTGGCGATCCGCCGCCTACGTTACTTGATTATCTCCCAGACGACGCATTGATGATTATTGATGAATCGCACGTAACCGTATCGCAAATTGGCGCAATGTATAAAGGCGACAGAAGCCGTAAAGAAAACTTAGTTGAGTATGGCTTCAGAATGCCCTCTGCAATGGATAACAGGCCGCTGCGCTTTGAAGAATTTGAAGCTATTTCACCACAAACAATTTATGTATCGGCAACGCCAGGCGACTTTGAGTTAGACCGTTGTGTGGGCGCAATCGCAGAGCAAGTAATTCGTCCAACAGGACTGCTTGACCCACTTATTGAAGTGCGCCCAGTAGGCGATCAGGTAGACGACCTCCTATCAGAAATTTACAAAAGTGTAGAGAAGGGCGAGCGTGTACTTGTAACCACTTTGACCAAACGTATGTCGGAGGATTTAACCGATTACTTAAGTGAGCACGACGTAAAAGTGCGTTACTTACATTCAGACATAGACACAGTTGAACGGGTTGAAATTATTCGTGATTTACGTGCGGGTGTGTTTGATGTGTTAGTGGGTATTAACTTACTTCGAGAAGGCCTGGATATGCCAGAAGTGGCGCTAGTAGCCATACTTGATGCCGATAAAGAAGGTTTTTTACGCTCAGCGCGTTCAATTATTCAAACCATTGGTCGTGCTGCACGTCACTTAGATGGTCGCGCTATTTTATATGGCGACAGAATCACAAAATCGATGGCTAAGGCCATGGACGAAACAGCACGCAGACGCGAAATTCAGCATGCTTATAATATTGAACACGGTATAGAGCCGCATTCACTAGCCAAAAAGATTCTTGATGCGATGGATGTAGGCGAAGAAGCCGGCCCTAAAGATAACCTTAGACTTGTTCGTAAAGACTCTAAAAAGGTACTTAGCGCGAAAGAAATTACCGTGCAAATTAAGCAGCTTGAAACCAAAATGCATGCATACGCAAGCGATCTAGAATTTGAAAAAGCGGGCTCTGTTCGCGATGAAATACATGAACTACAACAACAGTTGATTAATTAAAAATGACAGCAAACTTTACTCCTCTTATTACTGCGCTTGAAGATGCGCCAATTTTAAAAAATGAACTGTGCCGTGTTTTTCATGGTCGAGGCCACAGTGTTGAGGCGTTGAGCCATATAAATTTAGACTTTTATCCGCCAAGTTTGTTTTTGGTTTCGTACGACGAAATTGACGAGCAAACACTAAGCGAGCTTACCGATGTTGTGTGGCAGTGGGCGCAAGCAAACCAGCCAGAACTTATTACGTCACTTGTGTATCAGCAACGCGCTGGTGTACAAAGCCAAAACACCGTGGTTTATGGGCAATTACCTAACCCGCATGTTGTAACCGAAAACGGCATTCGTTTTTTGGTTGATTTACAGAGCCGTCAAAATACCGGAATATTTCCCGATATGCGCAGCGGCCGTGAGTTTGTAATGGCTAATAGTAAGCATGGCAAAGTGCTTAATTTGTTTTCATATACGTGTGGGTTTTCGCTTGCAGCAATGCAAGGCGGGGCAGATCATGTAATGAACATGGATATGAGCAAAGGCGTACTTAAAGTAGGTAAGCAAAACCATCAACTAAACGGTTTTGAGCGCGGCGTGAGTTTTTTACCTCATGATATTTTAAAGTCGTTTGGAAAACTAAAAAAAGCAGCCCCGTTTGACTTAATAATAGTTGATCCGCCAAGCTTTCAAAAAGGCAGCTTTATATTAACTAAAGACTATCAAAAAGTGCTGCGCAGATTACCAGAGCTACTTTGCGACACAACACAATTGTTATTGTGTGCTAATAGCCCAGAGCTTAGTGAAGATGCGTTTAAAGTTTTAATAAATGAGCACACCGAAGGCGCAATTGAATTTGTTGAGCGCCTAGCCCCTACCGCACGCTTTATTGAAGTAGACAGCGACAGAAGCTTAAAAGCACTTATCTACAAAACGTCACAATCTGCTGATTAAATGAAGCTCAGCAAACGCCTAACTGCCATTGATACACTAATTTCGCAGCATCACGATATTATTTGGGATTGCTGCTGCGACCATGGTTATTTAGGCATGGCGCTACTAAAACGCGCAGCTGCAAACCAAGTCATTTTTGTTGATATAGTCGCCACTTTAATGGACGATTTAAGCGCGCAATTATCATCGATTAATAAATTACAAAAAAACTGTAATAAAAAACCGCAGTGGCAGGTCTTATGTCAGGACGTAGGCAAAATTGAAATTGCTCAAAGTAAAAGCCAAGTAGTTGTAATAGCAGGTGTTGGCGGTGAGCTGTTGTTAAGTTTAATACAACACATTATTGCTAATAATACCGTTGATAATTTGCAGAGTGTTCGTTTTATTTTATGCCCGGTGCACCACACTTATAAGTTACGAGCTGGTTTAAAGCAATTAGGTTTAGGGCTTGTAAGTGAGCAAATAGTTTACGACAACAAACGTTTTTATGAAGTGATTGAAGTGAGCTTTAGTAGCAATAATGAGATTAGTCATACCGGCAATAATATGTGGGATGTTAGTAGTGCAGAACACGCTATGTACCAACGGCAACTCATAAATCATTATAATAAAATGCTTAATAAAGATAAGCCATACTATCAAAAAGTTATAACAGACTATCAAGAACTCACCGATAGTTAAAAAAGCCCGAAAGTAGGGCGTACATGTGATCTAATTACGACATTGACGACGTAATGTGTTCATAGTTTATATCGCACAACGCGAGTTTATTTGGTTTATTTATGTCAGATAACAAGAGTCACATTAATCATTTGCTTAGCAATGAGCAAAAATGGCAACACAGTTACGAGCAACCTATTTATTATGCACCCCTCGTGCAATTGGCTAATAGTAGCTGGGTGGTGCCACAACACTTTTTACGCTACAAGCACACGCTTCAAAGCGTAAACGAAGTGCTTGAGAGTATTGAGTTTTCGGCTCACTTTAGAGTGCTAGCCGCACAAAAAGGTGAAGAAATTTACCTGCAAGTAGCAGTGCTCAGCCCCGATAACTACCAAAAAAGTGCATCTACAAATGAAGCCAAAGCTAAAAAACTGTTATTTGGTAGACGCTGGATAATAGAGCCAAACTTACCAACGTCAGAGCTTATTCAAACCGCATTTTTAGCGTTAAAAGTAGCGCGTGAGCATGAAGTAAGAGAGCTTTTTCAGTTAATGCAAAGCGGCGCAACAAGCACGCCATTTAATAACCATCACGACTTACCTGTAATGGCGCAAAACCCTGAGCTTGTTAAAAGCGCAAGTGCAAAAAGTCGTGTTGATGAAGTGCTTAAACGTATTGTATTTGCAGGAAAAAGTATTGAGCTTAAAAGCCAGCAGCAAGTAGCTGAGCAACATTTATATACCGTTGAGCTTTTATGTGAGGGTTGCCAACTTAGCGAGTTTAATAACAAAACTATTTCGTTTTTAACAGCAGACTCATCTGCTAATAGTTTTTTACATGGCTTAATTACGGCATTAGTAGCTACAAGTAATGACTACGTGAACGAGCAATTTAAGTACAAAGGTTTTGCACGCTTTAGTAAGCACGTTGTGGTTGAACAAATAGGTAACTTAAGTATCGCTATGCGCTCGCCAAGTACCTTAGGGCTGTGCTCTATGGGTAAGCAACATGCTAACCAGTTAAACTTTGAGATAGACAGCGGGCGAGCACCACAGGGATGCGGGCAAGCTATTGGTGGCTTTTTAGCTGCACATGGTATTGAGCAGCCAGAAAACGCGCATTTATATCCAAATTATTTATAACAATTTAAAGCTTATTAATTTCATCTTTAACGCTAAAGCTTGAATCAGTAACAATAGCCTCAAGTGTTTGTACACGCTCTTTTAATGCAAGCACTTGTGCATTTGTTTCAGCTAATTGTTTATGGGCATCGCTGTTGTTGTTTTGCATTTTATGCTTAAACTCAAGATGCTTTTTATACATATCGTAAACCACTCCTGAGCCAACCGAAATTAGCACAATAAGTACAATCATCGTAGTTCCAGACATAACCTCATTCCTTATCATTTTATTATTCGTTTATGGTTAAAGTATAACCTTTAAGCGCTTTTGATAAAGCTGACAATTGTAACTTAATTTGTATACTTTACTTAAGCTCAGGTTTGAGCGTGTTCATCATTTATACACTTTAGATATTGTTTAATGGCTGCATAGCCACCATATAATAAACATACTTTAGCCAATACAGTGAGTTGCCATGTTAAATAATAAAATACCTCCCGTTATTGTTGTGCTGTTTTTTGCAGGCATAATGGCGCTTATTGCGCATTATAGTGTTATTGATTTCACCGCATTTATTACCTACTTAGCAGCAAGTTTGCTCATTATAGGGTGTGTTTTTTGTATTGCAGGGGTGGTTAGTTTTAAAATAGCAAACACCACCGTAAACCCTAATAAACCTGAGCAAGCGTCAAAACTTATTACGAGCGGCATTTATCGGATTTCGCGTAACCCAATGTATGTAGGCTTTGCATTTATTTTAGCAGGGTGGGGTATTTGGTTAAGCTCATTGTGGGCACTTTTATGTATTATAGGGTTTATTGCGTATTTAACGTTGTTTCAAATAATACCTGAGGAGCGTGCGCTCACTAAATTATTCGGTGAAGAGTTTACCGCTTACAAAGCGCGCGTAAAACGTTGGTTGTAGGTTATACCAATCAGATAAAGCTAAATAAACAAAAAAGGCTATCGATGATAGCCTTTTTTGTTTGTAGCAACTGTATTACTAATTAATTGCTGCTTATTCGTATTCTAACGGGTCTGTAATGTTATTTAGGGCAAATGCTTCAAGACGTTCTTGGCACGCGCCACATTTACCACAGGCCTTTTCACGGCCGTTATAACAAGTCCACGTTTGGCTGTAATCTAAACCCATTTCAATACCGTCGGTTAAAATACCAATTTTAGTATTGTTTAAGTATGGGCTAAAAATTTCTACAGCGTCGTAGTTAGCAATACGACAAACGTCATCCATTTTTTGCACAAATTCAGGACGGCAGTCAGGGTAAATAGCATGATCCCCAGAGTGAGCGCCGTAATAAACTTGGCCAGCTTTAAGTGATACCGCGTAACCAACAGCAAGCGAGAGCAAAATCATATTACGATTAGGTACAATCGTACTTTTCATGCTTTCTTCTTCGTAATGGCCTTCAGGTACATCAATATCATCAGTAAGTGATGAGCCACCAATAAGTTGGTTAATCGCCGAAATATCAACAATTTTGTGCGGAACGTTTAATTTTTCGCACACACTTGCCGCCACTTTAAGCTCTTTTACATGACGCTGACCATAGTCAAATGATAGGGCATATACATCATGGCCTTGTTGCAGGGCTTTATTTAATACGGTAAATGAGTCCATACCGCCGGAATAAATAACAACTACTTTTTGCGTCATATCTGTTTTGCTCTTAGTTTTAATAGAGGTTTATATCAGGGCGCGATATACTACACGGCCGCAGCTTAAATAACAATTTTTGCACAGCGCTTTTTGGTTTTTTAATAGTAGCAATTTGGCTGCTAGGTAGTAAGTGAGATCTCTTTTGTACAAAATTAATGAAGTGTTTGAAACCATTCAAGGTGAAGCTAGCTTTACTGGCACACCCTCAATATTTTTACGCCTGCAAGGCTGCCCTGTAGGCTGCTCTTGGTGCGACACTAAACAAACCTGGGATGTTGATAATGTATATAAAGTATCGCTGGATGAAACCGTAGAAAAAAAAGCCGACTCAGATCATTGGGCTAACGCCAGTGCAGAGCAAATTTTAGCGTTGTTTCAATCGCGTGGTTATACCGCAAAGCACGTAGTAATTACCGGCGGCGAGCCATGCATGTTTGATTTAAACCCAGTATGTAACTTATTACATGAACACGGCTTTAGCACACAAATAGAAACCAGCGGCACGTTTGAAATACTCGCCCCAGAGCAAACATGGGTAACGGTATCGCCAAAAATTAATATGCGCGGCGGTTACGAAGTACTTACCAGCACCATGAAGCGCGCAAACGAAATTAAACACCCCGTAGCTATGCAAAAGCACGTAGAAGAGCTCGAAGCGTTATTTGCTAAAACAGGTGTTAATCCAAAGCTTGTTTACTTACAGCCAATTAGCCAAAAAGTATCAGCAACCAAACTTGCAATCGACACCTGTATTGCCAAAAACTGGCGCCTATCAATACAAGTACACAAGTATTTAGGAATTAGTTAAATAGTAGTTTAAAGTTATAGTACGTAGGTTGGGTAGAGCGTAGCGAAACCCAACGAATCTTCAATCCCACACCGTTTTATAACAACGCTCTATAATATTTAAATACGTAGGTCGTGTACTTAGCTCGGATAAGCGAAGCGCCATCCGACAACCCTGTACTTTATAGCCTGAACTTTATAACCTAAGATTACATCTACCCTAAAGCTCATATCTTCTTCGCTAATAGCCGTAACTAGTTTACTATGCGCGACTTAAAAATATTCTACTACTTATTACTAGGCTTATATGTCCGCAAATGCGCTTTACACCGACCTTTCTGATTACTACGACTTAATGTGCGCAGATATAGATTATCAAGCCCAAAGTAATTCTATTCGCAGGCTGCACCAAATTTTTGGCAATGGCGGGAATACTCATCTCGATTTAGCCTGTGGCACCGGCCCGCATGTACGTCATTTTATTGATAACGGCTATAAAAGTAGTGGCCTTGACTTAAACCAACCAATGCTAGATAAAGCAAAAAGGCGCTGCCCAGAAGCGCAATTTTCGTTGCAAAACATGAGTGAGTTTAAGGTAGCCGAGCACTTGGATTTAATTACCTGCTTTTTGTATTCACTGCATTACTGCGACGGCATTAAAAAGCTAAAAGAGTGCCTGGCTAGCGTACACAATGCATTAAATGCAGGTGGAATATTTTGCTTTAACACCGTTGATAAAAACAAAATCGACAGCGATTCATTTGTAGAGCACACCGCAACTAGTGAAAATAGCTTATTCACATTTAGATCTGGCTGGCACTACAGCGGCACAGGCAATAAACAGCTATTAAAACTCAACATAGAAAAAACCACCGCAGACAAAACACTCGTATGGCACGACGAGCACCCAATGGTCGCTTTTAGTTATACCGAGCTTAAAGAAGCCTTAAAGGCGTACTTCGAAATCCATATATTTGAACATGACTACGACAAAATAACCCCATGGGCACAGCGCTCAGGCAACGCTATTTTTGTCTGCGTAAAAATTTAAGTTAAACACTCATAAAGAAGAGATAAAAGGTTGGGTAGAGCGCAGCGAAACCCAACGAGCTCCAACGAACCTCCAATACCCACGCCTTAATACCTCGCATTATATATTTAAAAACGTAGGTCGGATAAGCGAAGCGCCATCCGACACAGTAACGTATTTGAGTTTCTGCAAATATAAACAGCTAATTAATTATGATGTATGAAGTCAATATTTTACCCCTTTTGCTTTCACCCCTTTGGTTTTAAAACAGTGGCCAAATTTTATTGACCACTACAATAACCTTATGTTGGCTAGGTGGGTCGATCAGAGTGATTATTTCTTATAGTTTTATTCTTTTAGGCAATATTTTACTCGAATATTTCAACGCTGTAATCCAAGCTAAAGTTGTTAATTTTAGCTTACCTTTTTCCGCCTTTATAAGCATTTTATGACTTCTACAATAAAGAGATATGCACAAATGAACAAAAATCACTTAATAGCACTTTTATTGCTTTTATTGCTTTCATTGCTAGGGTGTACATCAAGCCCCAAAAAAGATGATAATAAATACTATTTCAATACTAATATTGCACAAAACAACGTTAAAGAATTTTCAATTTCTAAAGAGTTTAAAGAACGAAATAAGCAAAAATCTTCTAGTCGTGAAGGAAAAAGGGGTGGTGGACGTGAAGGTAGAAAGGGTGGTGGGCGTGGAGATCGAAATCAAAATAGTGACCAGACAGGAACAGATAAAAGCAGTGAATTTTATATTCAATTAGAAGTCGCATTAGAAAAAGAATTAGCAAGCAGCAAGTATTGTACTTCAGGTTATTCAGAAATTGAACGACACAGTAGCGAAGGTTTTTATTCAATTCACGGACGATGCAACGAATTAAAGAAATGAATCAAAAACTTAGTTCATATTAATTAAAGCGCTTGAAGTTAATAAAACTTGTCTTCAAGCGAATGTATGAAATGGTTTAAAAAACTGTCAACAATACGCAGTAGGTGAGTCTTATTAGGGACTAGTGGAACGGCTATAGCTCTTTCTAGGCAGTCAAAGTATGAAGTCAAAATTTGATTCCTTTGGTTTTTAAGACAAACAACGTAGGTTGGGTAGAGCATAGCGAAACCCAACAAACCTCCAATACCCACGCCCCCAATACCCCCACATTATATATTTGAAAACGTAGGTCGGATAAGCAAAGCGCCATCCGACATAGTAACGTATTTGAGTTTCGGCGAATATAAACAGCTAATTAGTTATGACGTATGAAGTCAAGATTTGACCCCTTTGATTTTTCGACACAGTAACTTATTTGAGTTTTGACGAATATAAACAGCTAATTAATTATGATGTATGAAGTCAAGATTTGACCCCTTTGGTTTCTTTGGTCCTTACAACAAACCTCCAATACCCACGCCCCCAATACCCCGTATTATATATTTTAAAACGTAGGTCGGATAAGCGAAGCACCATCCGACACAGTAACGTATTTAAGTTTCGGCAAATATAAAAAGCTAATTAGTTATGACGTATGAAGTCAAGATTTGACCCCTTTGATTTTTGATGTTGCATTCTAATTTGAATCAAATTATTATCGGGTAACTCTTTAGCGTTTAGGCGAATATTATCTGCCTTGTCTGGCGTTTCGCTAGACACAAATTTATTGAGCACATTTGGGCTGCGTTAGATATTTATCTACCGATCCTTCGTGCCTCAGGAGCGATAGATAAATATCTACCGCTTCCTCTGAGTAAAGAGTTACATAATGGGGCAGTAAGCCCCATTTTTATTATAAGGGAATAGGTTGAGTACTAAGTTTGAAAACACTTTAATTGAAACGTTTGAAAAACTTTCTACGGACAAGTTCAAAGTTAACTTAGAGAAGCATCATATTTTTGTATGTGGAGGTGCGGTAGATGTTACAGCTCAAATTCCTCTAAGCTTCAGGAACCATTTAATTTCATACTCAGCCTCTCAATACCCAGTTATACATGATGCAATAGTTCAAGCTGAAACTTTTAAAGATTATTTTAAAGAGAATGCATACCCCGACCTATTAGTGTTCGAAGAAGAAATAGCTAATTTAGCGTCTTTAGTTCTGATTTTTTTAGAAAGCCCTGGTTCTTTAGTTGAGTTAGGTATGTTTTGCACCAAACCCAATTTTTACAAAAAATTACTGATAGTTGCCCCGTCTTCAGAAGTTAGCGCTGAAGATTCGTTTATCTATTTAGGCCCTCTTGAAAATATCAGAAAGAAAGAACCTTCTGCTGTAGCTATATATCCATGGCCGATAGCTGAAAGAAACTACGAAACTGCTCATTTAGACGATTTATGTTTGTCAATTGAGGAAAAACTTTCTTCTTTGTCAAAAAATGTAGACTTTGATAAATGTAACTCAGGTCATGTAGCTTTGTTAATCGCAGAAATCATCAGAATTAGTTATCCAATTTTATTCAGTGAGATCGAATATGTTTTACTAGCTTTGGATTTAGAGATTAGACCTTCCGAAGTAATGAGGCACCTCTACTTACTTAACAAGCTAGAGATAATAGATTCCATTTCATACAGCTTATACAAATACTACTACCCTAACCAACCTCAAGACAGGGCAATTAACTTTGGTAAAATGAGAGGAGGTAATGGTTTCGATGATAAAAAAGTCAGAATTGGAATCCAGCAAGCATTTGTACTTTTTAATGATGATCAATCTAGAAAAAGACGAAATGCAATGAGGGAGATATTAGCGTTAAAAAGAGGGCAAGAGAAATGATTATTGAATATTTATCAGAATCATTACTTATTGCTGAGCACGATTTAACCAGTTTTGCTCTTACAGCTCCGCATCGCTATAAAGTCTATGAAATAGCAAAAAGAAACTCAAAAAAAACTCGAACAATTGCACATCCATCAAAAGAACTAAAGTTTATTCAAAGGAGTTTGGTGGAATTATTTGAAAAGAGTCTAGATATTCATAAAGCAGCCTTTGCTTATAAAAAAGGTTTTGGCATTAAAGATAATGCTAAAGCACATATAAATTCAAAGTATCTTTTAAAAATGGATTTCAAGAATTTTTTCCCAAGTATTACCCCATCACTTTTTTTTACTGTTGCTGAAAAGAAAGGAGTGGTATTTACAGCTGCAGATAGAGCCATTCTTACAGGGTTAGTTTTTTGGAAACCACAAGGACGCGATGACTTAATATTAAGTATAGGTGCACCCACATCGCCTATTGTGTCAAATTTTGTTATGAATTACTTTGACGAGGCTGTATTTGACCTTTGTATTAATAGAAAAATAACATATACAAGATACGCTGATGATATAACTTTTTCGACTAAACTTAAGGACAATCTCTTCGATTTGCCGAAAATAATTGAAACCATTCTAAATGAAACAGTTCAAGGTATTGAGGTCAATAGCGAAAAAACTATTTTTACGTCTAAAGCTCATAATCGGCATGTAACAGGCGTGACATTGACTAATGATAATCATATCTCGGTTGGCAGGGATAAGAAAAGATTAATTTCAGCAATGATCCATCAGTCAAAATTTAAGTCTTTAACGCCTGAAGATGCATCACATATACTAGGATTGATATCTTTTGCGATTCATATTGAGCCTGAGTTTCTAGACCGTATATTAAGAAAGTATGGGGCTGAGGTTTTAAACAATATAAAGGCTAAAGCTGGTGGTATTTAACTTTAATTGAAGCCAAAGGGGTCAAATATTGACTCCAGTCATCAAAATTATTGACTGCCTATTTATCCCTCGAGAATGCTTCACTTAACCAAAACATTTAATAACTAGCATAAAAAGCGTTGCCCTAGAGTAGTACCTTTTTGTATCTTTTTAATAGCTCAAAGGTTATTCAGCCGTCAAATAAGTTTGGGGCTACTTAATAGTGATCTTTAGCTTTAAACTTATGACTATAAAATCAATACTCACAAGGAAGAACACTTGCATATCCAAATTGCAAAACACATTAAACTAGCTCCTTTAGTGGAAAGCGATGCTGCGGATATTTTGAAGACTGTTAATTTAAGTCGTGCAAGTTTAGGTGAATTTTTGCCTTGGGTAGAAGAGGTAAACAATATTGAATCAGCTAAAAAGTACATACTCGACAGAGTAAACAGCGGGCTTAATGGTTCGCGGTGGTTTAAAATTTATTATAAAGACTTGAATCTGCCAGATAATTTCAGTGGTGTTTTTGCAGTTAAGTCTATTTGCCCTGATTTGAATATAGCGGAACTTGGTTACTGGTTAAGTAGTGTTGCACAAGGCAATGGTATTATCAGTCAAGTAATCGCAAAAGTGCCAAGCATACTCAAAAATACAAGTACTAAAGTAATTGAGTTTAGATGCTTAGAACAAAATGTAGCTAGTATTAAAATTGCTTTAAAATCAGGTGCAAGTTTAGTTAATACAATTCCAAACTTTGTATCGGTTGATAATACACTACAACAACTTAATATATACCAAGTGACTTTGTGAATAACCCCATATACCAAACTCTCCAGTAATAACTCGGTCTATTTAATTACTGTTTTTATCAATCTCTTTCCCACAATTATAACAATTGTTAGTGAAACCAAAGGGGTCAAATCTTGACTTCAAAAAACCAAAGGGGTCAAATCTTGACTTCATACATCAAAATTATTGAGTGCCTATTTATCTCTCCCTCGATCATGCTTTCACTTAACAAAAATTCTTAATAACTAGCATAAAAAAAGCGTTGCCCTGGAGCAACGCTTTTCTGTATTTTTAATCGCTGGTAGCTATCTTACTAAGCCGCTATCTTACTAAGCCACTAACTTATTCTGCAGCTAACTTATTCTGCTGCAAGATAATCCAAAACCACTTGATGATGATCTTTGGTTTTAAACTTATCAAATAGGTGTTTAATTTTACCGTCTTGGCCTACTAAAAACGTTAGGCGGTGAATACCATCGTACTCTTTACCCATAAACTTTTTGTAGCCCCATACGCCAAATGCTTCTGCAATGGCGTGGTCTTCATCGGCTAATAAATCAAAGTTAAGCTCTTTTTTAGTTTCGAAGTTTTTAAGGCGCTTAATTGGATCTGGGCTAATACCTACAACGCGGGTGTTAAATTTAGCAAGCTCAGCTTGTTGGTCGCGTAGGTTTTCGGCTTGTACAGTACAACCCGGCGTTGACGCTTTAGGGTAAAAGTACACAAGCACTTGTTGCTCTTTTAACAGCTCACTTAATGTTACTGTTTCGTCGTTTTGGTTTTGTAGGCTAAAAGCGGGTGCAGTATCGCCTGCTTGTAATGGACTAATTGTGTTCATGTTTAGCATCCTTAACGAATTCGTTTAAAAATATAATCTACGTTTAGCGTATGAGAAAGGCTCTCAAAACTAATTTTAAATTGATCTATATCTACATCAACAGGTATGTTGAATTCAAGTTCACAACGCATTTTAATGTTGTCTTCTTGAGAATAAGTGTCTGACTTAAGTGAGCAAATACTAATATTATTGTCGGCAAAAAAGCGCGTTACTTTGCTCAGTGTACCGGGAGTGTCTATGCCTGTGTATTCAAGCGTGTAACCTGCACAAAACTCGCTAGGAGTATGGCTTGCTGTGCGCTTCATCATGGTAAGTAGGCCAAGTTCCATGGCTTTAGTAGGTAGTACGTGCTCTATGCGGCTTATTGCAGACATATCGCCGCTGAGTAACATTATAAAGGTAAACTCGCAGCCTAAAATTGCAATGCGGCTGTCAATAATGTTGCAGTGGCAATCGCTAACCAGTTGGGTTAGTTCGCTTACAATACCGGGTCTGTCTTCGCCAATCGCTGTTAAAACAATTTGATGATTTGAAAATACAGTCATGAGTTCAAATACCTTGTTACTTGGATTATATCAACCGAGTTGGCAACACCGAAAATACACACGAGAGGTTGCACGGCGGCGAAGTTTAACACAAAAAGGGCTCTAAACTACAGCACACGCTAATTAAGCGCTTTTAAAGTGCGGTGTTTCTTGTTTTTACTGGCACGGGAAAGTACCATAGCTAAAATTTGCTTATTTGCGCTTAGTTTTATCGCTAAGTTGAAGTACTGAACTTTATTGCATTTAGGCAGCCAAATAATAAATGTAAAGTTAATATTGATTTTACACTGAACCAAATCGGCATTACCCACTCATATATTTGTTAAAACAATTAAAGGGTTTGCTAAGGAGAAATATCTGTGCAGTATTGGATCCCAAAAGCACTTGCAGTAAGTGTATTGGTAAGTTTATCAGGATGTAGTGTATTTACTAATCAAGCACATAATGAGCGTAATTATCGTACGCATGAGCCTGTAAAAGCACCAGCGTCGTTATCTCAACCAGCTCAAGATCCAGTTTATAAAATGGATGTAGGTCAATACGACAATAATCCTGAAGCTACAAATTACCGCCCACCGGCACAAGTATTAACAATAGCTAAAGGCAGTTGGGTAGAAGAAGCAGATAAACAAGCGCGTATTTATTTTGATAAAAACGATGGCATTGCTGATTTAGATGAGTTTCTTTGGGATACAATTCAATCGGTACTTGCTGATAATAACGCAGCTACAATTAAAGAAGATAAGCTTTTAGGTACAATTGAAACCGATTGGTACTCAATCATCAAAACAGAAGAAGGTTTTTGGTGGTGGGGCGATGAAGTAAACGATGACTTAGAAAAGTTTAGATTCACTATTGAAGAAAAATCACACCAGCGTACTGCGTCTTTACGTGTAGAGCTGATAGATTTTAAAGGCGATAAAACGCTAACTGATTTGTTAAAGCAGCAGTTAGAAGTGCGTGCGCTTAACCAAGTAGTGAGCGAGTTTGATTACCGTTACCGTCAACTTGAAGTTGATATGCGTAAACGCCAAGGTATTATTTCTCTTGAAATGGGCTTTGATAACAAAGGTAATGCAGCACTTGTAACTGAGCAATCTTACGAAGCTGTGTTTGACCGTTTCTCTGGATTTTTAGAGCGTTTGTCGTTCACTATTGTTGAAATTAACCCAGATACAGGCTTAATTACTGCTGATTATACTAAACCTGAAAGTAGTGTATGGGATTCAATTTGGGGTGATGAGGTAGCTCAACTACCGATTGATGAAGGCCAATACCAAATTTTAGTAAGTAAAACTAAAGAAGGCGGTACTAGCTTAACGTGGATGGATGACAAAGGCGAAACGCTTGAACCAGGTACTATGAATGGTTTACAACAAGCATTAGAAGCAGCACTTATCCAGCGCGGCATTAAAATTTAAATAATAATAAGTTTTACCACAAAAAGAGCGCTAAGCTCTTTTTGTGGTTTTTATAGGTTAAAAAATATGTCCCAGCTACCTCATCGTTCACATTATACGTGGCGCACTTGGTTTACTTTTTTGGTTCCTTCGTTAATTGGTGTGTTTTTATTTATGACACCCATAACTACTTCTGTAGAGATGAAAACAGCTCTGTCTGAAACACTCAGCAGTATTTTCTTTAAAGAAATAGTTATTGATATTTCTGCAGGAATGACCATTCCTATTGCCGTTATGGCAAAAATTGTACAAGGGGTTATGGCTGAATCAATACAAACCTTTATTACTGTAATTATTTGTATTACTGGTGTTGTTTCTGTTGTTACTAAAGCCTTTAAGCCTGCAGTTATTTGCCAGTCACCTTTATTAAAGCATTTGTTTGATGTGAGCTGGGTATGGTTAATTGTGCGCTTATTTGGTATGGCATTTGGTTTAATGACGTACTTAGGCATGGGCAGCGAGATGATTACCTCAGCCAATACTGGCGCGCTGGTATTAAATGACTTACTACCTGTGCTGTTTTCGGTATTTATTTTAGCGGGCTTATTACTGCCGCTATTAATAAACTTTGGTCTACTAGAGCTTGCTGGTACGTTAATGACTAAAGTCATGCGCCCTATATTTGGCGTACCGGGTAGAAGTGCGGTTGACTGTACTGCATCGTGGTTAGGCGATGGTAGTGTAGGTATTTTGATGACTGCAAAGCAGTACGATCAAAAACACTATACACAACGTGAAGCGGCTATTATTGGTACTACGTTTTCAGCGGTTTCAATTACCTTTAGTTTAGTGGTGTTAGGACAAGTTAAACTTGAATACCTATTTGCTCCGTTTTACGCAACGGTATGTTTAGCCGGTATTGTTGCCGCTATTATTGTGCCGCGATTACCACCACTTCGCTTTAAAAAAGATTTACTAATTGATGGCACTGAACCAGATAGAGACGCTGAGACAATTCCGGGTCATAAAACCTTATTTAGCCATTCGTTAGATGTTGCATTAGCTAAAGCTGATAACTCAACAGGTGTTAAAGGCACTATAAAAGAGGGCGTACACAACGCGCTTGATATGGTATTTGGTGTATTGCCTGTGGTTATGGCGGTAGGTACATTTGCACTTATTATTGCTGAGCATACGCCTATATTTGAGTATTTAGGTATGCCGTTTGTGCCATTTTTAGAGTTATTGCAAATCCCAGAAGCGGCAGCCGCGTCACAAACTATTATGGTTGGTTTTGCTGATATGTTTATTCCATCAATATTAGCAGCCGGTACTATTGAAAGTGATATAACGCGCTTTATTATTGCCGCAATGAGTGTAACTCAGCTTATTTATATGTCTGAGGTGGGCGCACTTTTACTTGGCAGTAAAATACCAGTAAATATTTTAGAGTTATTTATTATATTTATTTTGCGAACGCTAATTACTTTACCTGTTATTGCGCTGATGGCGCATTGGTTAGTAGGCTAGGTTTAGCACGTATTAAAAAGCCCTGATTAATCAGGGCTTTTTTGTGTCTGCTGTATTTTTTATATTGGCCTCTAGCTTTTTAAACTCTGTTTTTGCAGAGAGTCTAATCAGCGCAATATTACCAATAATAATGGCAAAAACAACGGCGACAATTATTACAATATGCCAGGTTTGCATCGCAGTATCACTTAATCTTTAGTACTTTAAGTGTGACCGTTTTACGCTGTAACAGCAATTAAATAACTCAAAATATAATCAATAACTTTAAACACAATCAATAACCTTAAAAACGTCTAGCTACCGAAAGCGTTAAAAAGTTAAGCCCTGGGTTTGGCTCTTTAAAGCCCGCGTTTGAATAGTGAATTACTCTAAGGGCAACGTTAGTGTGGCCAAAGTCGGCAACAAGGCCAATGCGGTCTTCAAACTGGTAGTGAGTGCTTATGTTTTTACCGGCGAACTGCGTTTCATCAATCAGTGATACACCAATCCCTGCTTCTACATAAAATGGGGTATTGTTAAAACTGAAGGCAGGAAATTGCAGCACAGGTGACATAGCAAGTACTAGGTTTGATTGTGTTTCATCGCCGTGGCGGTATTCCCACATATTTACGCTGGTTTCAAAGTAAAAACGTGCATCGCCAATAAGGTTTTGCATACTCGGCGCATGATACTGATACGCAAGCTTAACGCCATTTACGTTGCCTTCGCCTTTAAGAAAATCAACAGCATAACCGTGATTCGATTGAGCAAAAGCAAGTTTTCCAAAAAGTGAAACTACTAATACTAAAGAGATAAAAAGTGTTTTAAGTGACGTTTTCATAGGTGCCAATTGTTTGTTTAGTTCAAAGTGATAACTAAATGATAAGGGCGACCTGTTAACAATTACAATGAGGACAAAATGCCGGTTGTATATAGGCTGTTAATGGAGGTTTGTAACTACTTGAATTTTCTTTTCTTATTCAATTGGTGCAATTTGGGCATTAATAAATTGCTTATTTGTGCCTTTTTTATTGCGTATAGAACGGGTAAATTACAACCATCTTAATCACACAGACATATACAATTATGAAACTCTTTAAACTATTCGTTTTAGCCACTGCTTTTTTTAGTAGTTCGTTATTTGCACAAGCTCAGCAATCGCCTGATCAGTTATTAGAATCAGTAGCCGACAAACTTTTTGCAGACATTGGTCAAGTAAACTCAAAAGGGACAGCTAGCAAAGATGCGATGGCTGCCATTGTTGAAAAACGTTTAATGCCACATATTGATGTTAAGTTTGTGTCGTTTAAATTATTAGGTAAACACATTAAAGGTATTGAGCGCGAGCAAGCTGTTCAATTTATAGATGCAGTAGAGCATTACTTAACAGGCACATACGCTGGTGCACTAATGAAGTACACAGGTCAAAAAGTTGTATTTGAGCGTAACAACGCAAAAAGCGACTCTGAGTACGCAACAGTTAACACGCAAATTATTGAGCCAAATGCGCCTACAATCGACTTAAGCTTTAAGCTTCGTTTAGGTAAAAACGATGAGTGGAAAGTATACGATATTGTTGCCGAAGGTATTTCACTATTAAGTGCTAAGCAAAAAGAGATTATTCAACGCATTTCTGAAGTGGGTTTAGAGCAAGTTATTAGCGAATTAAAAAGTAAATAGACTATTTGTCTGGCTCTGATTAAGCCCAACTCCAACCTCAAAAACGGCCAAGTACTTATGTACTTGGCCGTTTTTATATTCTTGTCTACTGTAATCCTAAAGGATTGTTGTTATTGCGCAATTTTGCGCTAGCAGCAAAACAAAGGTGTGCTAGAATATCGGCACTTTGATTAAGCGTGGTGTCAGCTAAAAACTGATATAACTTACCACCCCCCAAGCCACACTGGAGTTGTGTTGTTTTAATGGAAAATGTACTGATTTGGCCAAAGGAATACCCATTACTTATTAAAGGACTGGTAGAACAAAACGGTGCCTTTATTTTAGATGCTTTGGAAGCTTGGCCTGCTTGTCGTTCTACAAATGAAGACGATGGTGTATGCACCACCGTGTTGCCACCTATTTATTATTTGGCATGGCTAACCCCGTTAGAGCCATTTGAAGAATGTTACTTTCAACATATCTCTGAATATGACGAAGACGCACAAGCGTATATTAGTGCGGTTAAAAGCCATTACTACGATAATGAATACACCCCTGAAAGCTTAGTGCTTATGTTGTGCCAGCGTCTTGAAAAATACGCAAGTGTGGCTGCGCAAAACACCCTAGATACGCCACTGTCTTTAGTTGATTTGTTTTTTAGTAAACGCTACTTCACGCTAATTGAGCATGCGTTAAATAATAACAGTAAGCTTTCGGCAAAGGATACATTAGCGCTTTGGAAAGAAGTTGATTTTAGAGAGCGTTTAAGTGCGTTTATTCCAGAGTCTATTGCCGATTTAGAAATGCTCAGTGAGCTTGCCAGCGAAAAAGTAGCAGCAGGTAAAGACTACTTCACGTTGCTTACACAGGTTTCTCCTGACGTTGACTCTGTTGTGCTGCTAGAAAAAGCATTATTAACGCACCTACGTAAAAAAACAGCCAAGCAAACAATGGCAATGCGTTTTATTGAGCAAGGCGCTACCGGTGTACTTACTGATGAAAACAATAAAACAGCCTTTATGTGGGCCGCCGAAAAAGGCTTTGTAAATGTGGTTGAAACGCTACTTGCAAAGCAAGACAAAAAAGCGGTTGATAATTTAGGTAATACAGCACTTCATTATGCTGTATTTGCTAAAAATGAATCACTTATGGTACTGCTAATTAAAGCCGGATACGACTTTCGAGCGCGCAATAAAGAAGGTTTAAGCTGTTACCGTTTAGCGGTAAGTATAAAAGCCAATAACTTAGTTAAATGCTTAGAACGTGACTTTGGTATTAAAGAGCTTTCGCCAGAAGGGCAGTTTGATCGCATTAAAAAAGTACATGTGCTGCACGCTATCGTCACTATACTGCTGCCTTTACAGTTGTTCTTCTTTTTTGATGAAACACTCTCTATTAAAAGTGAGCTGACGCTGGGTTTAACTATGGCGGCGGTGATTTGTTTTTTCTTTGCAACCACTTTAAAACGTTGCGCGTTATATCCGCATATTAAACACCCTTGGGGTTTATTTGTGCTTAGAGGCTTTTCGTTTATTAGCTTAGTGGCTCAAATAGGGTTGGCGAGCATTGTGGTGCTAGCAGCTTTGAGTGATTTGGTTTAGTCACTTTTAAAAAGTTAATAAAAAACGCGCTTAAAGTAATTTAAGCGCGTTTTTTGTTTATATCGTTTATGGATAGCCTAATCGGTTTAGGTAAGAGGCTATTTACCGTGCTCATTTGCTGCTTTTTCTTCAGCAAGTTCTTCTTTAAGTTTACGGATTTTTAAACCCTGCTCTTGTCCGCGATGCCTTGCATAATACGTACAGCCAATAAACATTGAAGAGGCAAATACAAGCTCTAGCAGTACCCATATAAGCTCATCAGGAGCAGCCCAAAGCATAGTAAGCCCGTGAATAAAATACAGCATTACAATAAAGTTAGCCCACGCATAAGTGTAAGTATAATCTTTAATTATGCCTCTTAGCGGCAGCAATAACGGAATAATAGGTACAAATAAAGACACTAAACTCGCATTACCATTTAAAGGTGGTACAAAATACATCCACAATGGAATAAGAATAAGTAAACCTACATAGCCAAAGAGTGCGGCACGCTGAAATTTTACTGTAATTGGCTTTTTAGCTGGGTTGTCAGCGGTATTCATTTAAGTTTTCTCGCAATGTGAGTAAGGCGTTTACCAACGCTTTGGCATATTTTAATTTCGTCTTTGCTAAGCTGTGCACTATTAGCGCTGCCAGCTACGTGTGTTGCACCGTATGGTGTTCCACCTGTTTGTGTTGCAAGTAGTTCGGGTACATCGTACGGTACGCCCAGTAGCATCATACCGTGGTGTAATAATGGCAGAGATAAGTTAAGTAAGGTTGCTTCATTACCACCATGCATACTGCTTGATGACGAAAATACACAGGCTGGCTTATCTATTAATTGGCCTTTTAGCCATAATTCGCTGGTGGTTTCCCAAAATGCTTTTGCTTGGGAGGCCATCATGCCAAATCGGGTTGGCGTACCAAATGCTAAACCATCACAATTTATTAAATCATCTTTGGTTATTACAATGTCGTGCGGATTTTTAGCTACAAAAGTACGCAGCAGGGCAGTTGCGCCTTGTTGCTCAATTGATTCTGCTATTTCGTGAGCCATTGCTTCAACTGAGCCATGGCTTGAGTGGTAAAGTACCACAATGGTTTCGCTCATTATAAAACGCTTAGTACGTTTTCAGGCGGACGACCAATAGCTGCTTTATTGTTATTAACAACAATAGGGCGTTCAATTAGCTTTGGATTTTGTACCATGGCGTCTATTAATGCTGACTCACTGCTTTCATCTTTCAAATTAAGTTCTTTGTAAGCATCTTCTTTAGTGCGCATTAGTTCGCGTACTGATGAAAAACCAAGCTGACTTACAAGCATTGAAATTTGCTCGCGAGTAAGAGGCGTTTTTAAATACTCTACAATATTTGGCTCTACCGCTTTACTTTGCAGTAGCGCTAGCGTTTCGCGCGATTTAGAGCAGCGAGGGTTGTGGTAAATAGTAACAGACATAAAATGATTCCAAAGTGTGAATTGCGTCTATTTTAGGGTAAGCGCTTGCAGACTTAAAGCCTCGCTAGCTCTTTTTGTAAAAGTCGATACTGAGTAAGCAGTGCTTTTAAACGCTGTTGTTTTACAAGTTCTGTTGATTCTACGAAATTAAGCGCTTTTTGGATTTCATCAGCGGCTTTTAAGTAAGCACCATATTGCGCTAATACATCAGCGTTAGCTTCGTGGTAAGAGGCTAATTTATCTTGTTTTTTATACGCGTCAGCAAGGAGTTGTTTACCTAAGTTGTGATCTGGCTTTTCAAGCAAAAAACTCTTTAAAATGTTTTCGGCAAGTTCGTACTGCTCAGCTTCAAGTGCAGCGTTGGCGTAGTTAAGTGTAATCACCTGATTATTAGGACGATACTGATTTAAATCCGCTAAAAATTTAACGGCTTCATCTGCCTTTTTTTGTGCGATGAGTAAATCGGTATGAGTGTCTATATAGAATAGGTTTTTAGGATCGTTTTTTAAAAGCTCATCTAACATTGGCGCTGCTTCATCAAGCTTTTTTTGATCAAGCAAACTAATAGCTAAACCGTATTTTAATGCTGTATTGTTGTAGGTGTTTTCGCGAAGGAGCTTTCTAAATAGGTCTTCCGCTTTTTCTGGTTTGTTGTAATAACGTGCCAGTACGCGACTTTTTGCTAAACTAAACTCAAGGCTCGCGTTTATATGGCGTTGAGGATACTGCTCTGCCCGCAAGCGTACGTCTGATACACGGCTCTCTGGTAATGGGTGAGTAAGCAAAAACGCAGGTGGCTTGTATTTATAGCGAATTTGCGCTGCAAGTTTAGTTAAAAATTCGCTCGATGCACGTGCATCAAAACCCGCATTATTAAGTGTTTGCATACCTATACGGTCGGCTTCTTGCTCGGCTGAGCGGCTATGCGTTAACTGACTAAAAGCTGATTGTGTTTGGCTCGCTGATATAATGGCAATGCCGGCGTCGGGTGCAACAACGGTTGCGAGTATACCGGCAATCATACCTGCAATGGTCAGCGCGCTGTTATCTTGTTGTTGTTGAATTCTACGTGCTAAGTGGCGCTGTGTTACGTGAGCAATTTCGTGGCCAAGTACCGAGGCAAACTGACTCTCGTTATCGGCTTGTGCTATTAACCCTGTGTGCACACCTACATGGCCACCGTAAAAGGCGAAGGCGTTTATTTCTGAGTTGTTTATCCAAAAAAACGAAAACGGAAAGCGCACATCGTTAGCATTAGCCACCAATTTACGGCCAATAGTGGTCAGGTATTCATCCAATACAGGGTCGTTTATAACGGGCGATGAGCCGCGTATTTGCATCATCATTACTTCGCCAATAGCTTTTTCTTTTTCAAGTGGCAGCGCTTGTAATGCAGATGTTCCTAAATCAGGAAGAGTAAAGTTAGTTTGCGCTTTTAAAGGTTCGCTTACTAATAAGCTAAACGTAAGCGCGGCACTGCATAAAGTGATAAATGCTGATTTTAGCTGCATTTTATTCCTTGTTAATTGGTTCGCCAATTGCAATTTTGGCTATGTCTATTTCGTCACTGCTTGCACGGCTGTCTTTTTCGCACAATTGGTATAGTTCTTTTATTGTGACTCCATCAAGCTTTACAACGTTCAATTCTCGCTGCAAAAAAGTAATAATTTTATGTACTACTTTATGTGCATGTAAAATAATGGCTTTATCTGCTTTGTCGCCTCGTTCAAAATAAAAGCCAATAAACTTATGTAATTGATTTATTCTGATTAGGTTTTTCATTGAATGCGGATCCCACACTCTAAATTCCATAAAGCGATTATCTTTTACGTATTGGTCAACAATAACATCTTTAGCATAAGGCTGTGCCCATAACTCAAAGCCTCTGTCGGTAAATACCTGGTGCAGCGCTATACGTGGCTTATGTTTAGTGTGTATTACACCAAAGCTGTCTTCATGGCCTTCTAATAAATCTAAGTTCCAATTGCGTTTATCTATAAGTTGTTTAACTGCATTATCGAATCCATGATCTAAAATTCCTTCTGATTCGCTTATTGATGAGGCAACAAGATGATAAAAAGGAGGAAGTTCGCCCCAATTAATTTGCTTTTTAAACCAATTAATCTCTTTGAGTGTTGGATTACTTGGTAGTTGCGCTTTATTATGCGTTCCAGGCATTAACTTATCCTTACTGCTAGTTATGCTATAAGGATAAACTATTGCAGGTATTGTTTTAACAAAAAGTTACTACGGTTTGGGTATATAAGTATATTGACCGACAATATGCGACTTATTATTCATTTACTATACGGATAAAGTAGTTATGGTGGAGCGCGATTTAAAAGAGTTTGAGTGTCCTCAGCAATTTGTGCAGTTTAAACTTGCGCTACGAAATGCACAGTCATCAAAACATCGCATCACCTTTAGTCTTAATAAAGGTGAAAGTGCGAACGATATTGAACGTTTTTTGCAAAAAAATGCTTATAGTTACAATTTTGATAAACAACGTGGGTTGTTATTAGTGGAGCCATTACATGTTTGAATACGTAAAAACATGGTACGAAAGGAAGTTCTCGGATCCTCATTCGTCTACCTTATTATTTTTATTATTGGCCTCAGTGGCCTTACTTTACTTTTTTGGCTCGTTAATTGTTCCTGTGCTTGTGGCATTAGTTATTGCCTATTTACTTGATTGGCCGGTTGTTCATTTAGAGCGTTTTGGTTTAAAACGTTTTAGTGCAACGATTATTGTAATGTTGATATTTATTAGCATTATGCTCACCCTTATTTTGGTTATTGGCCCCGTACTTTGGAAGCAAACCAGTAACTTAGTGCAAGAAACCCCGCATATGTTAGAGCAGGGGAAGTCTTATTTAATCGCTTTACCTGAGCAATACCCAAGTTTAATTAGTATTGAGCAAGTACAGGCAATTGTGGCAACAGTAGAGGCTAAAATAATCGAGTTTGGTCAGGCTGTACTGTCGTTTTCACTAACCTCTTTAAAAGATGTTGTTGCATGGCTTATTTACTTAGTGCTTGTGCCGTTGCTGGTGTTTTTTATGCTTAAAGACAAGCTTGAGTTAACGGGCAGTATCGCTAAACTGATCCCACAGCAACGACGCTTGATTTTGCAAGTGTGGCACGAGATGAATCAGCAAATAATGAATTACATTCGCGGTAAAGTGTTTGAAATTTTGATTGTTGGTGGTGTGTCGTTTATAGCCTTTACGGTTTTAGATTTACGTTACGCTGCGTTACTTGGCGTGCTTGTGGGCTTGTCGGTGTTAATTCCATTTATTGGTGCGGCACTGGTAACTATTCCGGTAGCGGCAGTTGCGCTGTTTCAATTTGGATTAGAAACCCAGTTTTGGACCATTTTAATTATTTACGGAATTATTCAGGCGCTTGATGGCAACGTACTTGTGCCACTGTTGTTTTCTGAGGCGGTTGATTTAAATCCGGTGTTTATAATTGTCGCTGTATTATTTTTTGGTGGCTTATGGGGATTTTGGGGCGTATTTTTTGCCATCCCGTTGGCTTCATTAGTAAAAGCGCTTATAACAGCGTGGTCGTCTACGCATGAAGAGTTGAGTAAAGAAACTACTGAGTAATAGCGTAAACAGATTTTTAGTATAAAAAAGAATAGTAAACGCATCTCTAGTGCTAATTGATTATTACTCATTACCTGTAAATTTATGTACCATTGGTAATAAGATATATTTTTTAGTAATAAGGTGCGTTTTTTAATGTCTGAGTTTTTATTGCACGATGAGCCAGTAAAACAAGTTTACCTTGATGCAAACGCAACGACCCCTGTGTTGCCTTGTATAGCTGATGTTGTTTCTCATACCATGCAAATATGTTTTGGTAATCCTTCAAGCCCGCACATCACAGGCATTCAAGCCAAGCATTTATTAGAACAAACACGCAAAAAAGCACACACGGTTATTGGCGCAACTACTGGCGATATTTTATTTACCTCTGGCGCAACAGAAGGTATTCAAACTGCGGTGGTTTCTACGCTAATAGAGGCTAAAAAACACCCGATTAAAAACCCCGTATTATTATATGGCGCTACTGAGCACAAAGCGGTGCCAAACACACTTAAGCACTGGAATAGCGTACTTAACGTTAATGCTGAGGTACTTGCTATTCCAGTTGATAGCAACGGTATTTTAGATTTAGATTTTATAGCACAGCATATAGATAACGCATTGATGATTTGCACCATGGCCGTTAATAACGAAACCGGTGTGTATCAAGATTTACCCGCTATAGAGCAGGTAATTCGTAGCCGTAATAAAAATGTATCGTGGATGGTTGATTGCGTGCAGGCGCTGGGTAAACAAACCCTCGCACTAAGTGACACTACAATAGATTACGCCCCTTTTTCGGGACATAAGCTTTATGCACCTAAAGGTATTGGCTTTTTATATATTCGTAGTGGCAGCGCGTACACGCCTTTTATAGCGGGTGGCGGTCAAGAAAGTGGTATGCGCTCAGGCACCGAAAACCTACCCGGTATTGCAGGGTTAAATAAGCTATTTAGTATGTTGCTTGATAAGTCAGACGATACATTTAAACCAATTAGCGTACTTAATGCTTACCGAAGCCAGTTACAAAGCGCGATAAAAGATACCTTTGGCGATATTACATTTAATCATGATTTTGCTTATAGCGTGCCAACCACACTTAACTTTGCTGTTAACGATTTAACGAGCAAAGAAGTGATTGATTTATTTGACGCTGCGGGCATTCGCGTAAGTGGTGGCTCGGCTTGTAGTACAGGCGCATCAACAAGTTTTGTTTTAGATGCAATGGGGGCAAGTAAGTGGCAAAGCGAAAACGCGATTAGGCTATCGTTTGGGCCAGCGGCAACACAGCACGATATAGATGATGCTTGTGGGCGTATTCGCGCATTAAAAGCAATTTTGCAAGCAAACTGTTTAATTGTGTCTGACAGCACTACACCACAACAAGAAGTGTGCGCGCTTGGTTTAACTCAATTTAGGCACCAAGGGGCATGTAGTTGGCTTTATGTAAGCGATGATAAACACGCAGTTATAATAGACCCTATTATTGAGCTTATTCCGCGTTTTGAAAAAATAGCAAATACACAAAACTTAACTATTTCAGCGGTGCTTAATACTCATCTACATCAAGAGCGAGAGTCTGCGACTAATTTGCTTACCAGTGTTCTTGCATCGCGTGTTGTAACAGGCGAGGTTGATTCGTTAGGTTGGCCATTAAATGCAGTAGATATTGGTTTAGGAAATGACGTACTTGAAAAAGTAGCGACATCTGGGCACAGCAAAGATAGCGTAAGTTATTTATTAAAAAACAGTAATGGTGAAACGCGTTACTGTTTTTGTGGTGATTTAATATTGCCTGCAGGACTTGGTAATACATCGCTTATAGGTGGGGATGCAAAAGCAATGGCACGCTCTATTTTAGCAATGAGCGAGCAACTTAATAACAGCAGTATTATTTGCTCAGGGCATGACTACCAGCAATGTTTTGCCATGAACTGGGCTGTACAACAAAGCCAAACGCCATTACTCAACGCGCTAGTGAACGGTAGTATTTCAGTTGATGAATTTGCAGTACAAAAACAGCAGCACGATGCCTCAAAAAAAGTAAATAACACGCAGCTGTGTGGTTATGTAAATGCGTTACCTGAGGTTGATACACAGCAACTAAATTTTGATGACGCTAAAGTAATGTTAAACACCAGCGATACATATTTAATAGATACTCGGGAGCCGTATGAGCATGGAGCAAATAATGTTGCTCAGTTATTTAATACGCTAGATGAAAAAACATTAAATATACCACTTAGCAGAATGGCAAATGCGGTATTTGAAGGGCAGTTAAATAAAGATAATAAATATATTTTATTATGCCGTAGTGGTAACCGCTCAAAAATTGCTGCAACTAACTTAATGCAACTAGGATATAAAACCGTTTATAACCTAAATGGCGGTTTAGCGCTTAGTAATTAAACAACGTTTGTAATTTATACAAAATCGGCTTTAGGGCCGATTTTTTTGTTTTTAAGGTTTATTTGCTCGCAAGGTAAACAAGCCCTAGGGCCTGTTGACCTTTCAGGATTAAAATTTGTTCAATCTAGGGGCTATTTACTCGCGGCGTGAGGTTTGTAACCTAGTGGGCTAAGTAAAAACCGAGTAACAAAGAGTAAATTGCCCCTAGGCAGAACCCTTCGGGCAGCGCATGTTTGGCATTTATTCCACGTTATCGCCTATTTATGGGGAATAACCAAACTACATAGGCTCTGCCTTGCCTAAATGCCAAACACACTGCTGCAAATTTAACTTCGAAAGATAAACAGGCCCTAATAATTAATGAATAACTATAAAAAGTAATTATTGTGCTTATAAAAATTCATTAATATTTCATTTTGATTGATTAAGCTATCCCGTTGCCTTTAAAATTGCGGGTAAATTAATTTATAAAATTTTTATGATACCGGTGTCAAAAGCTAAAAATTGCGTTATCATCTGCATCTAAAATTATAAAAACAGCACTTTTTTTGCATTTTTAGTTATACTATTTGCGCTTTAATTTAGTGTAAAAAAGCAATGTTAATATTTTCGCTTTTATAAAAAATATTTTTGAATCAATAGATTGAAAGAATTAGAGGGTATATCCATGTCTAACCGAACGCAACTAGCAAGTTGGCAAGCACTAGAACAAAGTGCAGCTAAGATGAAACAAACACATCTAAAAACGTTATTTGCACAAGATGACACGCGCTTTTCTCAGTTTTCGACTCAAATACCAGGCGTATTATTCGACTATTCTAAGCAACTTATTGATAACGATGTTTTTGCTAACTTAATGTCGCTTGCTAAAGAATGCGATATTGCATCGTGGCGCGATAAAATGTTTAGCGGTGAAAAAATAAATATCACTGAAAATCGCTCAGTTTTGCATACGGCACTGCGTAATCGCGCTCATACTCCATTAATTGTTGATGGCGAGAACGTAACGCAAGCAGTAGATAACGAATTAGCTAAAATTAAAGTGTTTGTTGAAAAAGTTCGCAGTGGTAAATGGTTAGGCTATACCGGTAAAACGGTAAAAGATGTTGTAAGTATTGGTGTAGGTGGTTCTAACCTTGGCCCACAAATGGCAACCGAGGCGTTAAAAGCACTTGCTGATGATACGTTAAATGTTCATTACGTATCTAATGCTGACGGCGTACAAATTTCGTCTATATTAAAAGCCATTGACCCTGAAACAACATTATTTGTTATTTCGTCAAAAACATTTACGACGTCAGAAACCATGACAAACGCTAAAACAGCGGTTGATTGGTTTTTACAAACAACAAAAGATGAAAGTGCAATCGCTAAACATTTTGTTGCAGTAAGTACAAATTTAGAAAAAACGGCAGCCTTTGGTATAGCTGATGAAAACGTATTCACTATGTGGGATTGGGTTGGCGGTCGCTTTTCACTTTGGAGTGCGATAGGCTTACCAATTGCTTTATATTTAGGCTATGACGCCTTTGAAGCCATTTTAGAAGGCGCGTTTGAAATAGACGAGCACTTTAAATCTGCGCCGTTTGAACAAAATATACCATTAATTATGGCGTTGCTTAGTGTATGGAATACGAGCTTTTTGGGCTACACAGCCCAAGCTATATTACCGTACGACCAAGCACTGCATATGTTGCCTGCTTATTTACAGCAAGGCGAAATGGAAAGTAACGGTAAACACGTTAACTTTGCAGGCGAAACAGTACCTTATACGACTGTTCCTATTATTTGGGGCATGACGGGTATTAATGGTCAGCACGCGTTTTATCAGTGTTTACACCAAGGTAATGTAATTGTACCTGCTGATTTTATTGCATCAGTTAAACCACAAGTGAATGTTGATAAGCATCACGATATTTTATTATCAAACTTCTTTGCACAAACAGAAGCGATGATGAGTGGTATGAATGCAGAGCAGGTTACCGCTGATTTAACCGCTAAGGGTAAATCGCAAGCAGAAATTGATGAGCTATTAAATCATAAAATTCATCAAGGCAATCGTCCTACAACATCTATGCTATTAGATACAGTAGATGCTAAAACAGTGGGTCGTTTAATTGCACTGTATGAGCATAAGATATTTTGCCAAGGCATTATTTTAGAAATATGTTCGTTTGACCAATGGGGTGTAGAGCTTGGTAAAGGTTTAGCATCTAAAATTGAAAGTGAACTCACTGATGAAAGCGTTAAACACGCTCATGATAGTTCGACAAACGGCTTAATGGCGTATTACAAGCAAAACCGTACGCAATAAAAAATTCGCTTACGCAAGTAAGTAAACCGAGTACCTTTGAACGGGTAGCGCTGGAGTGCTTAGGGTCTGTATTTTTGTGAGAGGAGATACAGGGCCCCTAAGGCTCATTTAATAAGCGCAATGATAAAAAATAACAATAAATCATCGATACAGAACAATTCAGCAGGCTTTTATTTAAGTACAGTTATAAAAGCCATCTAATCTAGCAATAAATAGGCATACCCGCGCATTTGTAAAATGTACTGGGTATCACAACGTAGAGAGTAACTATGCTTAATCCTTTTGATATTATAATTTTTGGGGGCGGTGGTGATCTTGCGTTACGCAAATTGCTACCTGCAATGTACAGAGCATATCAAGAAGGTAACTTACCTGAAGGCTCACGTATTCTACCAACAGTGCGCGAAGAATCTAAACGTGCTGAATACATAGAAACAGCGCATAAAGCATTACAAGAATTTTTAAGCAAAGGCGAGTTTAACGCTAAAGATTGGAAAGCGTTTTCTACTTTTTTAGTGCCAGTGGTAAGTAATGTTACAGAAGCAGATGACAATTGGGATGTGCTAAAAGGCACTTTAGATGAGCACGAAAATACTAAGTCTCGTGTGTTTTATTTATCTCTTCCGCCTGCTGTATACGGCACATGTTGTGAGATATTATCAACTAAAGGTTTAATTACCCCTACATCACGTGTTGTTGTTGAAAAGCCAATTGGTTATTGCGGTGATTCTGCTGAAGCAATTAATGGAAAAATTGCAGAGTTTTTTAATGAAGAGCAAATTTTCCGTATTGACCATTACTTAGGTAAAGAAACAGTACAAAACTTAATGGCGCTACGTTTTTCAAACTCATTGTTTGAAAATATGTGGGATGCTAAATCTATCGATAACATTCAAATTAGCTTATCAGAAACGGTTGGCCTTGAAAGCCGTGCGGGTTTTTACGATAAAGCCGGTGCACTTCGTGACATGGTTCAAAACCACTTATTACAACTACTTTGTTTAGTTGCAATGGAGTCGCCTAATAAGCTTAACGCTAACAGTATTCGTAACGAAAAATTAAAAGTATTAGAAGCACTTCGCCCACTAGTAGGTGGTGATGTTGATGAAAATATTGTGCGTGGTCAATACGTACCTGGTGACTTAAACGGTAAAATTGTACCGGGTTACTTAGAAGAGCTAAACGAAGGGTCTAGTAAAACAGAAACGTTTGTAGCTATTCGTGCACATATTGATAACTGGCGTTGGGCAGGTGTTCCATTTTACCTTCGTACTGGTAAACGTATGGCTAAGCGCTGTGCAGAAATTGTGGTTGAATACAAAAAAGTATCTCACAATATCTACGAAGATAACGTGGGTAACATTGAGCCAAATCGTCTTGTTATTCGCTTGCAGCCGGAGGAGACCATTCAATTAACGCTTATGTCTAAGCGTCTTGATAACCTTCAAATGCAACTTGAACCCGTAACAATGAACATTGAGCTTTCGCAAGCTTACAGCAACGGTTTTCACTCAGATGCGTACAAGCGTTTAATGCTTGATGCTGCTGCTAATAACCCATCGTTATTTATTCACCGTGATGAAGTTCGTCAAGCGTGGAAATGGATTGATCCAATTATTGATAGATGGCAAGACAAAGGCAAACCTGCGCTTTATCGTGCTGGTAGCTGGGGTCCGGATGATGCTGATGAACTATTGGCAGAAAAGAGCCACGTATGGTTTAACACAGGCGATAAGGTATAAGCATGGCAACGATAGTTGAAAAGTTTTTTGACGATAAAGACGCGCTAACCGCTGAGCTTTCTGCAACGCTTGAGCAATCACTACGTGATGGTATTAAAAACGATGGCCGTGCTGTATTAATGGTATCGGGCGGCTCGTCTCCTGCGCCTGCGTATAAGCATTTATCAACTCTTGATTTAGATTGGCAGCATATTGATGTTGCTATGGTTGATGAGCGCTGGGTAGAGCCAAGCCATGAAAAAAGTAATGAAGCATTTATTAAAAGCACGTTATTACAAAACTATGGTAGTGCTGCAAACTTCATAACCATGAAAAATGATGCTGCAACTGCGCAGCAAGGCAGTGAAGTGTGTGAAGCCGCTTACAGTGCGTTAAAAGCGCCATACGATGTAACTATTCTAGGCATGGGCCCAGATGGCCATACTGCGTCGTTATTCCCGCATGCGGAAGGTTTAGAGTACGGTTTAACAACTGCGCAAACAGTATGTGCAATTAATGCGATACAAAGTGATGTGACGGGTAGTATTACTGAGCGAATGACCTTAACGCTAAATGCCATTTCGCAATCTAAAGTGGTTAAGCTTTTAATTAGTGGTGAAGAAAAACTCGCTGTTTATAAGCAAGCAAAAGCGGGAGGCGATGTTAATGACATGCCACTACGTGCTGTACTTAACCACCCAAGTATAAATATTGAAGTATATTGGGCGCCTTAATTTAGGTGCTAATTTAACTTTTAAAGGCCGCTTATATAAGTGGCCTTTTTTATTTGCTCAAATTTAAGCCTAAACACGGCAAAAAACAGTCCTGAACTGTTAACCAATGTTAATGGATGACTTTGGTTTGTATTAAAAACAACCATGAAGTGTGTTGTTTTTGCACAAAATTTATGAGTTTGAGTTGTATGTTTTTTAGCAACGTTCAGATTTAGTTAAATTTTATTTTTTCATGGTCGTTGTCATAAAAGTTTCCCTTCCTTTTTTAGCTCAAAAGCATTAGCCTAAAGGTATTAACAATGAAACATATAAATTAAAATAAACGGAGCAGTAACATGGCGGAGCAACAAGTACAGCCTTTACACAACGAAAAACATGCCAACACTAAAATTCAAAACGGCATCAATGTAGAATTCATGAAAACTCAACATTTAGTGCCAGTAGTTGCACATGAGTTTGCACGCGTAGCAAACGAGTTTCCAATGTCATTCGTTAAAAACAACGAAAGCGGCACTTTTCAAGCTGTTGCTATGTTTGGCTTAGAGCCAGGCGAAAACCTTTTTGTAGAAGATGGTAAATGGACTGCAGCATTTGCACCTATGGCATCTACTCGTTACCCACTAGGCTTAGTTAAACACCCAGATCAAGATCAATACGGTATCGTAATTGACGAAGCAAGTACGCTTGTTGGTGAAGACGAAGGTAATGCATTATTTGAAAACGGCGAAGAAACAGATTACCTAAAACGTCGTAAAGAAGCGCTTGTATCTTTTATTGAGTTTTCTCAAGTAACTGAAGCGTTCACTAAATTCCTTGCTGATAAAGAACTACTAATAGCGCAAACGCTAACAGTAGACATTAAAGGCGAGAAAAAAGACATCAACGGTATTTACCTTATCGATGAGAAAAAGCTAAACGAGTTAAGCGATGCTGATTTCCTTGAGCTTCGTAAACGCGGTTACCTAGCACCAATTTATTCTTTCTTAACGTCTACTCATCAAGTAGCACGTTTAGCGCGTTTAAAAGCTAAACAAGCTTAATTATACCAATTGCATTAAATTAGTGATCTATTATAGCGATAAGAAAATGGCTCAATAACAAGGCTAAAATTATGATACATAGTTGTTCTATATAAATAATTTTCAACGTAGTTAGTGAGCTATTTAATACGCTAGAATGACCATGTTTTTAATAAAATTGGTATTACAAACACGTAAAATTTTAAAAAGCGCCTTAAGGCGCTTTTTTTATGCCATTAAACTCACTTTAGTTGAAATTAAGCTCGCAACCATTCACATTAGTTTACAACTTTCCCATAAAAGAACTCATTATGAAAACACCATTATTAGCAATTTTTGCAAGCAGCCTTATAGCCTTAAGTAATAGCGCATTAGCTGCAGAGACGCCGTTTGCCATTGCGATTCATGGTGGGGCAGGGACAATAGAAAAAGCACGATTTACACCCGCTCAAGAAAAGCAGTACCGCGCTAAATTAACAGAGGCCGTAGAGACAGGTTATAAAGTATTGCAGCAAGGCGGTGAAAGCTTAGATGCGGTGACAGCGGCCATTACAGTATTAGAGCAATCGCCTTATTTTAATGCAGGACGCGGAGCAGTATACACTTACGATGGCGGGCATGAACTTGATGCATCTATAATGGATGGTCGAAACCGTGAAGCAGGCGCAGTTGCGGGTGTAAAACATATTGAGAGCCCGATTAAGTTAGCGCGCTTGGTAATGGATAACTCTGTGCATGTGATGCTTAGCGGCCAAGGCGCTGAGGAGTTTGCTAAAGAGCAGGGCGTTGAACTTATCGAAAATAACTTATTTGATACTGAGCCTCGTTACAAAGCGCTTTTAAAAGCAAAACAAAAATTAGAGAAGGCCAAAGCAACCAGCAAAGAGTATCAAGCAGCGCACAAAGCATTACCTAGTAACTATAAAATGGGCACTGTGGGTGCCGTGGCACTTGATAAAAACGGTAATTTAGCAGCGGGTACATCAACAGGCGGTATGACCGCAAAACGTTATGGCCGTGTGGGTGATGCGCCAGTAATTGGTGCAGGAACATTTGCTGAAAACGAATCGTGTGCTGTATCGGCAACCGGGCATGGCGAGTATTTTATTCGCTATAACGTAGCAAGTGATATTTGTGCGCGGGTTAAATATCAAAATAAAACGATTGAGCAAGCTGGCGATGAAGTTATTAATCAAGTGCTTGCGCCGATTGGAGGTACGGGTGGTGTAATTATTGTTGATACGAAGGGAAATATTAGCTTACCGTTTAATACCTCGGGTATGTATCGCGCGAGTAAATCGAACACACAAGCGACCTATGTAGGTATATTTAACGACGAATAGCGCATAAGTACATATATCTGCGCAGTTATGCGCTTTGTAGGATTAACCCTGAGCATTTAGTTTGATACAATTAATGCTCTATTATTAATTTTATAAGGTATGCGGGTGGTTAACCTAGGTCAGTTGTTTGGCGAGCTAAAAACGTGCTTGAAAAAAGATCAATTTATTTTTAAAAAACGCTTACATGGCGTAAAAAAAATAACCGATGAAAACAAGCATGCCAACGCGCTTGAAAAAATAGCGGCTGATATAACCCGTAGCCAAGAATTACGTGATAAACGCTTAGCGGGCCTTCCTAAAGTGACTTACCCTGAGCAATTGCCAGTAAGTCAAAAAAAGGATGTAATTAAAGACGCCATTGCAAATAACCAAGTGGTTATTATTGCCGGCGAAACAGGCTCTGGTAAAACAACGCAAATACCTAAAATGTGTTTAGAGCTTGGCCGTGGTGTTGATGGCTTGATTGGTCATACGCAACCACGCCGATTAGCTGCGCGAACAGTGGCTAATCGTATTGCTGAAGAAATGAAGTGTGAACTTGGTCAGCAAGTCGGTTTTAAAATTCGTTTTAGCGATCAGGTTTCTAATAACACCTACGTTAAACTCATGACTGACGGTATTTTACTGGCAGAAATTCAGCAAGACCGTTTTTTAAATCAATACGACACCATTATTATAGATGAAGCGCATGAGCGTAGTTTAAATATTGACTTTATTTTAGGTTACTTAAAAAACCTACTTCCAAAACGCCCTGATTTAAAAATAATAATTACGTCTGCGACCATTGATCCTGAACGTTTTTCAAAGCACTTTGATAATGCGCCCATTATAGAAGTATCGGGTCGTACTTTCCCCGTTGATGTACGTTACAACCCAACGGCCGATATTAATAAAGAAGATATGGAAGCCGAGGGCGATCAGCTGCAAGGTATATTTGATGCGGTTGATGAACTGTGCGCAGAAGGCCCTGGCGACATACTGATATTTTTAAATGGTGAGCGTGAAATACGCGATACCGCTGATGCACTTAGTAAGCGTAATTTAAAACACACCGATGTATTACCGCTTTACTCGAGGTTATCTAACGCAGAACAAAACCGAATTTTTGCACCGCATTCTCGTCGTCATATTATTTTATCGACTAACGTAGCCGAAACGTCACTAACCGTGCCGGGTATTCGTTATGTCATAGATCCAGGTACTGCGCGTATAAGCCGCTACAGTTATCGTACAAAAGTTCAGCGCCTGCCAATAGAACCTATATCGCAAGCCAGTGCGAATCAGCGTATGGGTCGTTGTGGACGTGTTGAGGCCGGTATTTGTATTCGCTTGTACTCTGAGGATGATTTTTTATCGCGCCCAGAGTTTACCGACCCTGAAATACTGCGTACTAATCTTGCCTCGGTTATTTTACAAATGTTGGCGTTAGGGCTTGGCGACATGGCGCAATTTCCGTTTGTGCAAGCGCCAGATAGCCGTAATATAAGCGATGGTTTATCGTTATTAGAAGAACTACAAGCAGTAAAGCCAGACAAACGCGATAGCAAAACCAGTTTAACTCAATCGGGTAGAGAGCTTAGCCGATTACCGGTTGACCCACGTTTAGCCAAAATGGTGCTCACAGCTCACAAACTTGGTGCGCTGCGCGAAGTAATTATTATTGTGGCGGCGCTGTCGATTCAAGATCCGCGCGAACGCCCACAAGAAAAACGTGCCGCAGCAAACGAAAAGCATGGGCGCTTTGACGACCCAGATTCAGATTTTATCGCTTTTTTAAATTTGTGGAATTACCTAGAAGAGCAGCAAAGCGAGCTAACTAACGGCCAGTTTAGAAAGTTGTGTCAAAAAGACTTTTTGGCCTATATGCGCCTGCGTGAGTGGCAAGATATTGTTTATCAAATAAGTACTGTGTGTAACGAAATGGGCATGAAAGCAACCAGCCAAGCGGCTGATGGCGAACTTGTTCACAAAGCGTTATTAAGCGGAATGCTAAGCCATATAGGCTTTAAAGATGAGAAACAAATATATAAAGGCGCACGTAATAGCCAGTTTCATATTTTTCCGGGTTCAGGCTTATTTAAAAAGAGCCCTAAATGGATTATGTCGGCAGAGCTGGTAGAAACCAGTAAGTTATATGCTCGCACAAATGCAAAAATAGACATTAACTGGGTAGAACCATTAGCACAGCATTTAGTAAAACGCAGCTACACAGAACCACACTGGGAGAAAAAACCAGGTGCGGTAATCGCGTTTGAACAGCAAACTTTGTATGGACTACTCGTTGTAAATAAACGTCGCTGTGTTTATAGCAATATTGACCCTAAAGTGAGCCGAGAGCTTTTTGTACGCACAGCATTAGTTGAGCAAGAGCTGGGCTTAAACGAGAGCTTTTTAGCATTTAACCGTGAGCTAATAGAAGATATTCAAGTTCTGGAAAATAAATCACGTCGCCGTGATATTTTAGTTGATGAGCAAACGTTATTTGAGTTTTACGATAAAAAAATACCCAAAGAAATTAATAACCGCGCTGCATTTTTAAAATGGTATAAAACACAAAAACAACAAAATAAACATTACTTACACATGACTCGCGAAGAGTTAATGCAGCACGGCGCAAGTAATATCACTGAGTTTGACTACCCTGACACATGGCAGCAAGACAATATTATATTGCCGCTTGCTTATCACTTTGATCCAGGACAAGCGGTTGATGGTGTTGCGGTACAAATACCGGTAGCGCTTTTAAATCAAGTGCAAGAAAGTGGTTTTGACTGGCACATACCTGCATTTAGACATGAGCTAATAAGTGGGCTTATAAAGTCACTGCCCAAATCGCTTCGCCGTAATTTTGTGCCAGCACCTAATTATGCGGATGCAGTGCTTGCAGCTATTGAGCCAATGCAAGGTGGTTTAATTGATGCCTTAGCCACGCGTTTACTAAGAATGACGGGTGTAAGAGTTGATGCAGAAGCGTGGGATTTAACCGCGCTTGCACCGCATTTACGATTGCAGTTTGAAGTACGTGATGAGCACGATAAGTTACTTGCACGTGGACTTGATTTGGCAAAACTCAAAGCAGAGCTGCAAGGTGAAGTCACCGAAACGCTGTCTAAAGTAGCTGACAAAGGCATTGAAAAATCAGACCTAACACAATGGGACTTTGGTGAACTGCCAGCTTCTTATGTGAAAAAACAAGGTCAATACGAAATAAAAGCATACCCTGCGCTGGTGGATAAAAAATCAGCCGCTGCAGTGGAGCTTTTTGATAGTGAAGCAAAAGCGCAGCAAGCTCATCAACAAGGTTTGCGCCGTTTAGTATTGTTAAATGTGCCGTCGCCAATTAAGTACTTACAACAAAACTTACCGAATAAGGCAAAGCTGGGTTTGTATTTTAACCCATTTGGTAAAATAGCTGATTTAATTGATGACTGTATAGCGGCAGGTGTTGATAGCTTATTAGTGAAACATGGCGATATACGCGATGAAAAAGCATTTGAAACAGTAAAAGAGCAAATACGTGGTGAGTTAGGTGATGCGGTAGTATCTATTGCAACGCAAGTTGAGCAAGTATTAAGTATTGCTCACGCACTTCATAAAAAAATGAAAGGGCGAGTAGATTTAACCATGATCACCGCACATGGCGATATAAAATCACAGCTTGAGTCGCTTATATTTAAAGGTTTTGTAAGCGCACATGGCGCTGATAAAATAACGGATTTAATTCGTTATTTAAAAGCGATTCAAAAACGCTTAGAAAAACTGCCTGTAGATCCAAATCGTGATAGATTATGCGTACTAGAGCTCGATAAAGTTGCTCAAGAGTACAAAAAAGTAGTTAATAAAACGCCTAAAGGCTTGCCCATTCCACAAGAAGTAACCGCTATTTTTTGGATGCAACAAGAGCTTAGAGTGTCTTTATTTGCACAAACACTTGGCACGCCTTACCCAATTTCGGCTAAGCGAGTACTTAATGCGATAAAAGAGATAGAATAAAACTTGCATTTTCTATTAAGCTTAGTACCTTAATAGGAGGATTTATTTTTGTTTTGAAAAGGAAGCGACATAGTTATGTCCTCATCGATTGAACATAAAACAAAGCGACTTTTAGTGGTGGATGATGAGTATTTTAATTTTGAAATGCTTAAAGCAGCACTCGCGTCGAAATTTGATGTTAGTTATGCAGATTCAGGGCAAAGTTGCCTTGCATCGGCAATTGCGAGTCCACCAGATATAATTTTGCTTGATGTTTGTATGCCTGGTCTTGATGGTTATGATACATGCCGAATGCTAAAACACACACCTGAAACAAAAAATATTCCTGTTGTTATGGTATCGGGCCTAGAGTCTCCATCTGAAAAACAAGCAGGGTTTGACGCTGGTTGTAATGCGTATGTTGTAAAGCCATTTTCAGTGGGTGCTTTGTTGGAAGAAATTAACACGGTTTTTTAGAGGTAACGTATGTTTACTGATGATAAGCGAAATTTTAGACGCATGCAGATCAATACACCTGCAAATTTAACGACAATAGAACCTATAGCGGGTTTAAGTTTTGCCGCAGAGTGCGTAGATTTAAGTGCCACAGGTTTATCAATTCATTTAGATGAATTACTTGAACCTAATACCTTACTAACGGTGAACATTGATTCGACTCACCCAAGTATTGCGCCTTTAAATGCAACAGCAAAAGTAATACGTGCCAGCAAAGAAGATGATGGCACGGTAACAGCAGGTCTTGAAATTATTCAGTTTAACTAAGTCGAATCCAGTTAAACTGAATGATTAGATATTAAAAAACCTTACAGATTAAGCCTTTTAAGTAAAAGCCTTCAGGGTAGCTGCCAGCAATTGGGTGATCGGCTGCCTGGTTTAATCGCTCCATTATAAGTAGGTCTTTACCTGCATCAAGTGCTGCATCGGCGACTACTTTTTGAAACAAGTTTTGTTCCATTAAACCAGAGCATGAGAATGTTAGTAGTGTTCCACCTGGCTTTAGTATTTGCATAGCAATCATATTGATGTCTTTATAACCACGGCATGCACCTGTTAGCTGCGCTTTATTGTCAGCAAACTTTGGTGGATCCATTACGATGGTATCGAACTGTCTGCCTTCGTCGCGGTACTGGCGTAGTAACTTAAATACATCCTGCTTAACAAAGCTTACTTTATCTAAATCTAAGTTGTTGTGCTCAACATTACGTTTTGCTGTATCTAAAGCTGGTTGCGATACGTCTACGTTAGTTACATGCTCACATCCACCACGCAGGGCGTACAACGAGAACGTACCTGTATAACTAAAACAGTTAAGTACCGTTTTATCCTTTGAAAAACGCTCAAGTGCGGCGCGGCTATCGCGCTGGTCTAAATAAAAGCCCGTTTTATGTCCGTCAATTATATCGACTTCAATTTTAAAACCGTTTTCCTCAATAAGTACCGGCTGTGTTGGTTCATTACCCCACAGAGCACCCTTAATTGGCTCTAAGCCTTCTTTAGTACGGACTTCTACGTCTGAGCGCTCGTATATGCTACTGCCCGGGAAAATAGACATCAACGCGCCAACAATCTCGCCTTTATGACGCTCAGCGCCAGCACTTAGTAGCTGACATACTAATACGTTATCAAACTTGTCTATTGTAACGCCTGGTAAGTAATCAGACTCAGCAGCACATAATCGAAACCCTGTTAATCCGCCTTCTTCTATTACTTGGCTACGTGCTTCTAATGAGCGACGTAAACGGCGTTCAAAGAAGTTTTGGTCGATGACTTCTTTTTCATCAAAGCTCCAAACACGTGCGCGAATTTGTGAATGAGGGCTATAAGCAGCAGTTGCTAAAAACTTACCTTCACTGTCGTGAATTGTTACTGTGTCGCCTAATCCTGGTTTACCTTTAATTTTTTTGATGGCTTTTGAAAATAACCAAGGGTGTTTTCTTTTTAATGATTTATCGCGACCAGCTTGTAGGTAAACGGCAGATGACATAAGGCTTCTCAGTAGTAATAAATAAGCGCTGTATTTTAGTCAAGCAAGGAGCAACATACAATGAATGTTTTGCAAGGTGGGCATAAAGCACGGTAAAGTACGGATAATTTATCGATTCATTAGCTTTTGGAACCTAATAGTGCCTGACGCCGTTTTAAGCCCCGATTTAAAAATACTTAATTCACAATGTAGAGAATTTATAACCTCTTTAGTGCATGCCGATGTAGCTCACGATATTACCCATATAGAGCGCGTGGTGCGCGTTGCAATACAGTTATGTCATGCGGAGCAGGCTAACATGTCAGTTGTATTACCTGCAGTGTGGATGCATGACTGTGTTGCGGTGGCTAAAAATCATCCTGATCGTGCAAGAGCCTCTACTATGGCAGCCGATAAGGCATTGGAATTTTTAAAATCTATTAATTATGACGAGTCACTTTTTGATGAGATTCATCATGCTATTGCGGCGCATAGCTTCAGCGCAAATATAAAAATTAAAACAGTTGAGGCGCAAATAGTACAAGATGCTGACAGAATGGATGCATTGGGCGCTATTGGAGTGAGTCGATGCATGAAAGTAGGCGGATCAATTTCTCGGCTATTGTATAACCCAGAAGACCCTTTTTGTGTTGAACGCGAGGCTGATGATAAAGCATACACGCTTGATCACTTTTTTATAAAGTTATTACATATTGCCGATAGCATGAATACGCCATCTGCTAAAGCAGAGGCAAATAGACGTACAACATATATGCGTGAGTTTTTAGAGCAATTAAAGTCAGAAATAGGTGAGTAACGTGAATAATACAAGCATACCTAAATTATCTGGGATTGATCATTGCCATTTAAATGTTGATAACTTGGTTGATGCCGTTAAGTGGTATGAACGTGTTTTAGGTTTTAGTGTAGTACCCGAACTTGCATTTTGGGATGAGCAAGGTCGAGGCCCTTTAACACTTGAAGATACTAGTTCAACAACTCGTTTAGCACTTTTTGAAGGTGAGGGGCGCAGCAAAGGAATTGCATTTTTAGCAACGGGGGAGCAATTTATACAGTGGCTCAATCATCTTGAGAGCTTAAATATAAAAGTAGTTTTAGCGGATCATGGTGTTACGTTTTCTATGTACTTTAAAGATGAAAGCGGTAATAGCCATGAAATTACGTCACATGACTATCGTTATATAAAGTCTTACTACCCAAATGTTGAGCTTGGCTCTCACAGCGCTAAAAAGAATTAGCTTTCTTGATTTGAATTTTTTATAGCAAGAATATCGTCTAAGTTTTTCACAAATAGTTCGATTAGAGCGGGATCAAAATGAGCTCCTGCTTGCTCTTGCATATGCAAAACTGTTTTCTCTACACTCCATGCCTCTTTATAAGGGCGTTTTGAAGTCAGAGCATCAAAAACGTCAGCAACGGCAATAATTCTACCTTCAATAGATATTTCTTCGCCTTCAATTCCATTAGGATAGCCTGAACCATCCCATTTTTCGTGGTGTTCAATAGCAAGTTTATGAGCGAGTTGTAATAATGGCGATGAAGAATTTGCTAATATTTGTGCACCAATTATGGCGTGTTTCTTCATATGTTCAAACTCTTCAGAAGTTAACTTGCCTGGCTTGAGTAAGATAGCATCAGGGATACCTATTTTCCCAACATCGTGCATTGGGGCGGCTTGGCGTAAAAGCTCTGCTTTTTGCTCATCCATACCTAGCGCTAATGCTAATACTTTGCTGTATTGGCTCATACGCACTATATGCTCGCCAGTATCGGTATCTTTATATTCAGCAGCACGGCCTAGGCGTTGTACTAAATCTACATGTGCTTGTTTTAATTGCTCAGCTTGCACTAGCGATAAGTGAGTTTTAACTCTTGCTCTTACAATAGCAGGGCTTATTGGCTTAGTAATATAATCTACGGCGCCAAGTTCAAAACCTTTATATTCATCGCTTTCATCGCCAAGCGCAGTAACAAATATAATGGGGATATGTGATGTTTTAGGGTTGCCTTTAACTATTTGACATACTTCAAAACCATTCATATCTGGCATCATTATGTCTAGCAAAATTAGCTTTGGTAGTTCTTTTTCAAGTAATGCCAGTGCAGCATCACCCGATTTAGCAAACGACATACGATATTGATTACCTAACACTTCGCGCATTACTTTTAGATTTGCAGGCTCATCGTCAACAATTAATACTCGTGGTCTATCTGACGTAAAGTCCATTAATTAATACTCATTATTTGTTAGTTTTTCAAGTAAGGTTTCTAGTATTACGTGTGCTTTATCAAAATCAAATTCATCAAAGGCCTCGGCTATATCATCAACTTCATTTTTATAGATAGAAGGTGTGCCGCGTTGCAGCTTTGCTAATAGCTCATCATTTAGCTCTGCGTTTTGTGCATCTTGATAAAGCGTTTTACACAGTGACTTAATTTCATCGATTGATAGCGTGTCTGAACTATTATCTTCAGAGTTAATACTTGGCTTATCGCAGGTATTTGATGACAGCAGTTGTGAGATGACAAGTAACTCGCTTTTTATATCGTCTAAAGTACTAATTACTTTAGCATCACTTTGCTTTTGCTCTAAATCGGTTAATAACTTCATTAATGTTATTAGGCCTAAGTTACCAGCAACACCTTTAAGTGTGTGAATGGTGCTATCGACATCTTTTATATTTGATAATTTATCACTGAATAATGTTTCGAACCGTTTATTACTATCACTAATAAATTTAGTAATTTCGGTAAGCTGCTTACATTTAGAGCCCCAGAGTGCGAGCCCTTTTTCAAAATCTATATGCTGCGCTTTAGGATCGCTTTGCGATATAACCATTTCTTTTGCAATACCAAGACCAAGCACTTGTGCTATTTCTTGGTTTAGCTGATTTATATCGACGGGTTTATGTGCAAAGCCATTCATGCCTGCTTTTTTAGCCGTGAGTTTATCTTGCTGTAATACACTGGCTGTGAGCGCAATAATTGGCGTGTATTTAATTTGTCTTTGGTTTTCTATTGCTCTTATTTTTTGTGTTGCCTCTATGCCATCACACAATGGCATATGTATATCCATTAAAATGACATCAAAGTCTTGTTCTTCAAATACTTTAATCGCTTCAAGTCCGTTTGATGCCTTGGTAACTGCATGCTGATCGCGTGACAGGAGTAAAGAAAGCAGTTCTGTATTTTGCTCAATATCGTCAACTACTAGCACTCTAAGAGCGGGTAATTGAGTGTGTAGGCCATCAAAATGATCTATTTTAGTTTCGTCGCCTAAATTAAGCGGCAATGAAAAGTAAAAGCAGGTGCCTTTACCTAGTTCACTTACTAAGTTTATTGTTCCGCCCATAAGCTCTACAAGTTGTTTACTTATGGTCGTACCAAGGCCTGTTCCTCCAAAGCGGCGCGTAGTAGTGCCATCGGCTTGCTCAAAAGGTTGGAACACTGCTTGAATACGATCTTTTGCAATGCCAATACCGGTATCTTCTACTTCAAAAAACAGATGCTGATTTTGTGTCACGCCAACGGTTACGGTAACAGAGCCTTTTTCGGTAAACTTAATAGCGTTACCAATTAAATTAGTAAGTACTTGCCTGAGTCGATCCGGATCGCCGTAATAAGTAGCACTTACTGATTCTTTAATATGAAGTTTAAGTTCTAAATCTTTCTTTTTAGCTTCTAGCCAAAAAGTAGAAATAATACTGTCTATTACTGGCTTTAAACTAAAGTGTATTGGCTCAATAGTGAGTTTACCGCGCTCTAGTTTTGCAGAATCGAGAATTTCATTTAATAACCTAAGTAATGAACGCGCTGCATTATTTACGGTCACTAAATGTTTTTGCTGTTCTTGATCTAGTGGGGTGTCCATTAACAGGTCGCTAAAGCCTATTATAGAATTCATAGGTGTGCGTATTTCATGGCTCATATTAGCCATAAAAGATTGCTTTGCATGAGCGGCTTCTTCAGCTTTAAATTTAGCTTGCTCTAGTTTTTCTTCATATTCTTTGCGTTCTGTAATATCAACTAAAACCCCATCAATCCACTTTGCTTGGCCTTGGGGATCAAAGTCGATACTGCCTTTATCTAAAAGCCATAAGATTTTGCCGTTTCTATGGCGAATCCTGTATTCGATTGAATACTGACGTTTTTCATCTATTGCTTTTGTTACGGCATCTACAATAGGCTGCTGATCGGACTTTAAAATCAGATCGTTAAATTCAATGCAATGTTCAGTAAATTCATTTGGATTATAACCCGTTAACTCGTTGATGCTCGGGCTAATAAAAAGCATGGTCCAGTTATCATTAAACTTACACCTAAAAGCCACACCTGGCATGTTATCCATTAAAGAGCGGTATTTTTGTTCTTTTTCCTCAAGGCTTTTTTGTAAAGCTCGTTGCTCTGATAAGTCTGTTATGAAGCCTACGTATAGAGGATTTTGCCCTGGCTGATTAACTTCTCCAATCCCCAAGCGAATCGGGAATAAGTGGCCATTTTTATGCTTTGCAAAAATCTCCCGGTTAACACCGATTACTTTACCTAAATCAATATTTTTAGCTTTAGAAAGATAGCTATCGTGATGCATCGCGATAGCATCATCCATTAGCATTTTAATATTATGATTTTGTACTTCATTTTCACGCCAGCCAAAAATTTTACTGGCTGATTCGTTAAAACTTAAAATAATGCCTGTATGATCAATCGTTACAATTCCATCAATGGCTGTGCCTAAAATTGCATTTAAGCGAGACTCGTCTGCTGACTTTTCTTCAAGCAACATACGGTATCGAACCATGCCATTTATAACTGCAACAATACTCGTGATTGCAATTGTTGCAGTTGCTACAGCAATAGCTACAAAGGTGAGGCCTGCATTAGCATTAACATCATCGTAAATGAGTGGAGAAGTTGCTACAAATCGTGTTGCAACCATTCCCATATAATGCATGCCAGCAACAGCCAATCCAAGAATTGTTGCGCTGATTAAATTATTTTGCAGCGGTGTTAGGCCTGGTAAAACACGTTCAAGATTAAAGCGACTGTACAAAGCAATAAAAGAAAGAACAACGGCAACTATAATTGATAAACCAAATGTGAGAGGGTCGTACCGAAGAAGTGGAGCAAGCTCCATTGCGGCCATACCACTGTAATGCATAGTGCCAATACCAGCGCCTAGCAGTACGGAACAAATAGATAATATTTTTAAGTTACCATTACTGTTCACCAGCATCGATATTGCATACTGACAAGCAAAAAATGCGGGTAAAAAAGACAGCAGCGTAATGGTTGGATCGTAACTAATGTTGGTACACAATGAAAACGCGAGCATACCGATAAAATGCATACTCCAAATACCGGCTGAAAAAACAGTCGCTGCGGTCATATTTGCTATACGTTGATAACCAGGGAACTCAGTTTCTTTTGCTAAATCGATAAGGCGAGTCGTAAAAAAAGCTGCAAAAATAGCAATCAAGATAGACATTGAAACTAAAACAGGATCATAAACGCCATTAATAATTAAGCTTGGGTCTTGGTCAGTAATGAAAAAAGCTGATAACATAATGGCTCAAAATATAGTCTTTATTGCACAAGTTTAATCTAATTTACTAATAAATAAACTGTTAATTAAGTTAACCGTCTAAAATAATGTCTTTATAACTTTATACTTCCTTTTAATCAGCAATTATTGTTTTTCTAAATCTGTTTTTTTGTTTTAATATCACGCATTTTATAATATTAAGTTTTAATACGCCTGTTTTTAGCCTACGCAGGGTTGAGTTATAATAAAAAGTTTATGAGAAATTGAGTGTTTGAATATAAGTTAAAGAAAAGTGTTAGACGCAAAACAGTTGCTATAAAAGTACACAATCAAAATGTGACTGTGTATGCACCACATTTTGTCGCTAAAAAGCACATTGACACTTGGCTGTTTGACAAACAAGAGTGGGTTGCAGAGCAATTAAAAAAGCAATTTTTAATTGAGGACACTAAGCAATATCCTTTCGAGTCTAAAAAAATCAGTATTTTTTCAGAAACTATTTATTTAAAACTGGACTCAGGCCAAGATTCCAAAGTAACCCAATATGATAACCATTTACTCATTACAATATCTCCTCGAGTTAAAAACACTTCTCAAAAGTATCAACAGCTATTAGAGACTTATCTAAAAGAGCAGCTTATTGCTTATATAGAAATGCGTTTAGCGTATTTTTGCACTCAGATGAATGAAGAGCTACCGGACGATCTAAAAATAGGGGTTTATAAGCGAAAGTGGGGGAGTTGTAATAGTAAGCGAGAACTCACTTTTAATTTGCATCTTATCGGTGCTCCTTATCATGCTATAGATTATGTGATTGTTCATGAACTTGCTCATCTAAAGTATTTGAACCATAGCAAAGCTTTTTGGCAACGAGTAGAGGCGTTTTTCCCCGATTACAAAGCATCCTCTAATTGGTTAAAACAAAATGGTATGAGTTTGCAGTGGGTGTTTTGATACTGCTGAATATAGGAATATAGGAATATAGGAATATAGGAATATAGGAATATAGGAATATAGGAATATAGGAATATAGGAATA